>CAZNQT010000018.1:0-20232 GCA_964574885.1 uncultured Pirellulales bacterium | reverse complement strand
GGGCACGCCAATGAGGAAAACATCGCTAACATCATATAGGGACGGATTGGTCGAGCTGGTAATTTTGATCGTATAGTCGCAGCCGGGATCAAGTCCCAGATCCACTTCCCAATCATACGCACGATCGCTCGGAACCGTCCCAAGGTTCAGCACCATGGTATCGCCCTTGTAGAGTTCGATGATTACGTCTTCAGCGATATTGTCCTTCCACTGGATAAACGTGTCTTCTCCGCGAGTTAAGCGGTCGTTCTCCGCGGGCGCCGTAATCTCGATCAGGGGCGGAACCGCGTGGAACATCCCGGTGGACCAGTCGCTGTCGCCGCTCTCATTATTGATTTTCGCCCGCCAATAATAGGTGGTATTATCCGCGGCGCCGTTCCAGATATATTGACATTCGCTGAGCCATTGTTGATCCACAACCAGATTATTGAAGTTTTCATCGGTCGCCACCTGGATGAAGTACCAACGTGCCAGTCCCTTGGGTGAAAAGCTCAAGAGGATATTCAAATCCTGATTGACCTCATAGACCACGCCCGTTTCGGCCTTGCGGGGCGCGATCATTTCCCGATCCTGCACGCCCCGGTAGTTTTCCGGTTGGTGCAAAATCGGCGGATACGCCACATCGGTTACGTCGTCGTAGCAGAAGATAAATTCACCCATATCGCCGCCCGTACTGTTGAGAGTCATCGTCACCCGTAAAGCGCTGCCGGTGTTGGCCGTCGCCTGCGGCAGAAAGAGTCCCTGCCCGGTCGTAGTGCGATAATACACGGTCAAATTATCGGGGCTGCCAAACCCATAGTAATCTCGATATGTAGAATCATTCAAGTCGAAGCTGGTTAGATTGAAGTCGATCCGGGCGTTTATGGAACCGAGGTTGGATTCGGCAATATGCACCCGCACGGGCAGGACGCGCAGCGCCTTACCCGTAAATACAGGATACACCGGCGCGTACGGTTCGCGCGTCACTATACATTCGTTGTAGCCCCCGCCGCCGCTGTTCACCTTGATCGTCAATCCCGTATCGTCGAACTCGTAGGTATTGCCGGCGGTCAGTTCGGGTTGATCATACGAAACGGCCTGCGTCGCCGGTGGGTAGGGAAACCGAAAGGCGCGGTAACTTTCGATCGGGGTATCATGCGGATCGAAGTACATCTCAAACACCACGGTTCCATCCGGCGCCACTTCCGTCATAACGGGAATATAATAGGAGCTGCGGGCGCCGCCCCAGCCGATGACGGTGTTGCCGTTGGGCAGACGTTGTGCGTTCCCTCGGTGCCATGCCGGAATAGGCGCCTTGCCCCCGTCGGTGTTGGGATCCCACGACCAGACGTGCGTGGCCGTCTTCGCCACTTCGTCCAGCGTGTATTCATGAATCGTGGACGTCGCGCCCCCTCGGCTGCCGTTGTCGTACATCAGAAAGTTGCCGCTTCCGGGGTAATTGGCGGGAATTCGATACGTCCCGTGTCCGCCGAAATGACTTACATCCGCACCCGCTCCGAGGGGAGTGAATTCATTGTCATCCCCGCCGAGAATCCACATCGTTTCACCCGTCTGACGGTTCAATTTACGAATCTCCGTCGGCGTTCCGAGGATGATGTTTCCATCACGATCCTGGTTGATGTCATTCAAATGAAACGCGTTGATTGTTTTCCGGGTTGAAGTGATCTCGTCCTCAATTTGGTAATAATCCCAGGATCGCCATTGAAATACGACCTTGCGACTGGCGTCCAGTTCCTGCACCACGCCCCCGGAAACCAGAGCACCGGGATTCCCGCCCTCGACGATTTGGCTCATATCCACTTCTTGCAGGAAATAACCGAACTGCAGGATGTTCCCGTTGGGCAGCAACTGAAAATCATGGCCCTCAGCCACATAGCCGTTTCCCCCGGTTACGGTCTCGACCAGGGCGTAACTGTCATTGCGAATCTGGTGGGTGACGTCGCCGCCGCCCGTCCAACTGTGCCCTTCTATGAAGGGCGCACAACTCGTATATCCACTGGGCTGTACCTTGAAATCGTAGATCTCGGGCGCCGTGGGATTTTTCTCGTACCAGATCGGCGTCCCGTTGTTATTCAGGATCATCAGGTACGTCCCGACTCCCTCCGTCTCGGAAGCGACCGCCAGAAAAATATATCCTTCCCCGACCCGCGCCGGATCGTAGGTCGTGACGGTAATACCGGGGAAATCGGCCGGCAGGTCTCCCAAGGCACTATCAGGAATAAGTCCCGGTAATAACGCCAGGAACAAACCGAATATCCGGATCTTATTAGGGTTCATAATTATTTCTCTCCTCTACGATACATTTATAGTTTCTAATCTTTTCTCAAACACGTAAAGGTCAAACCTAGTTTTCAAATATCCTCGCAAGTACTATTTCAAAAAGTCTTTCGCAAAAATCGCATAGTCCAATTGGTTCACCTCGCCGTCGCCGTTCAGATCGGTAATCAGATCGCTGTTCATCTCCAGCCAATCATCCGTCAGCATGGAGAGATCTAGGGCATTCACGGCGCCGTCAAAATTCAAATCCGCGGGCGAGACGCCGATATCGAAGGTGGCGTCGCTCGTGTCGGCAATCGTATCATCGAGCGAACTCCGGACCTTGACGGTGTAATCGGAACCCGGATCGAGAGTTCCATCGACTTCCCATTCATACGCCCCGATGCTCGGAGCCGTGGCGATGTCCTTCACATAGACGCCGTCTTTATAGAGTTCGATTACCACGTTCTCGGCGAGATTATCTTCCCAGAGGATATACTCATCGTTATAGAACACAAAATATTCGCCGCCGTTAGGTCGGGTGACGTGCACCATCGGCGGAACGGTGGAGAACGACTGCGTGGCCCAGGCGCTGGTGCCGCCCAGGTTGGTCGTATTCACCCGCCAGTAGTAGGTCGTACTGGGATCCACTGAAGCCAGTTCATAACTGCTTTCCGTCAGCCCGGATACATCCGTGACAAGATTGGTGAACGCCGCATCTGTGGCAACCTGCAGGGCATAGGACCGGAAAAATCCATTGGGATGCCAGTCTAACGTCACCGGTTGGTCTTCATTCACCGTGGCCAGATCCGCCGGTTCAATCAAAAGGGGTGGATTGGCAATTTCCGGTACGTCCGGATACCCGAAAATAAATTCACCGAAGGTGGCGTTCGTTACATGCAAGGTATTATCGCCATAATCAAAAGTCGTCGCCAAAGCAGTGAATTCCCCCTGCCCGACGTACGGTCGATGATAGACGGTCAACTGATTCGGTTCGAGAGTCGCCAGGTCATCGGTGCCGAAGGTAGCGTCGAGATCGACGGCGGTCAGCCCGTAACCCGTCATGGTAACGCGTTTGATCAATACCTGCGGGTCTCTATCGCAAAAGCGAGGGAACCGGCATGCCTCGTTGATTTTCTTGATCGTTACGCCATTGTTACTCGGACTGCCCGTCAGGCTGTTGACGGTGATCGAAACGCCGGCGGAAACCGCATCATAGGTCTGACCGGCTTCGACATTTCTAAAGGTCTGCGCGGTAGTCAGGTCGGGACTGTTCCACTCTTGTTTCATTAAGTTACCTTGAATCCCCGTAGTGGGAAATCCTATTTCATGGACGACATCGCCCGCTGACGAAACTTCCGTGCAAACGACTCCACTAGGGCCTACGCCGCCGCCCCACAAGATAAACGTATTGCCGTTATCAAAGCGTTTGACGTTGCCCTGTGATCCCGCGGAAATGTCCGGAGTATGGCGAAACTCCCACACCAGGGTGGCGGTCATCGCCTCCTCGTCCAGGTCATATTCCACCGCTCGGGAGTAATCCCTTTCGTTGGGAATCGAACCTTTCCCGATGTCGCCGTTGTCAAAGAATAAGAGGTTCCCGTTGAGTAAGCGTACGGCACAATGTTGCCCTATAAAATAATAGGGGGCGTTCTCTTCATGTTCGCCGATAAAGGTAAATTCATTTTGTTGACCGCCCAGGCGCCAGATGATCTGGCCGGTACTGCGGCTGATCTTGACTATTTCGGTGGTCTGGCGAAACGAACAAATGATATTGTTGTCGGTGGGATCCAGCCGGACCGAGTTGACATGCGCATAGTCAATGTTCTTTTTGGTGATCCCGACAAACGAATCTAAAATCGACATGTGATCTAACGTGTGCCACTCAAAAATAACCTCCTTGTCGGCGTTGAGTTCCTGAACCACGTTTCCGGTAACGTAGGCGTCCGGCTGTCCGCCGGGTGTGAGTTGACTCATATCGATATACCGAAATTCCTGACCGATGAGCAGACAATGTCCGTTGGGCAGCAACTGAACGTAATGATTGTCCAGTTTATACCCCTGCATCGCGAAGGAATCCACCTGGGCAAACGTTTCATCCTTAAAATCGAAGCCCTGGATGCCATTGTTCGCCACGGCGATCAATCCGTTCATCTCGATAAATTTGGAAAGAGAATCCGTCTTACTGTAGAATAAAGGGAAACCGGAGCGATCGAGCACTACGTTGTAACTGGAAAACCGGGGTCCGACGGAACCGATCCAGACACCCGGGGCGATATCCTCGGGATTGGCTTTGGTAATGACCAGTTCCGGAAAGTCCGCCGGTAAATTCGGATCGAATAGAAAGCCGTAACTTTCCTGCACCAGACCCACCAACGCCACCAGGACCAAACCGAATAAACGTTTCTTCAGAATGTTCATGATTATATTCCTCATTTTACTACCCTTTATATTCCTAATCTTTGCACAAACACATAAAGGCTGGAATAAGGTTTTCAAATCTTCTTGCCAATTCTATTTCAAAAAGTCTTTCGCAAAAATCGCATAGTCCAATTGGTTCACCTCGCCGTCGCCGTTCAGATCGGTAATCAGATCGCTGTTCATCTCCAGCCAATCATCCGTCAGCATGGAGAGATCTAGGGCATTCACGGCGCCGTCAAAATTCAAATCCGCGGGCGAGACGCCGATATCGAAGGTGGCGTCGCTCGTGTCGGCAATCGTATCATCGAGCGAACTCCGGACCTTGACGGTGTAATCGGAACCCGGATCGAGAGTTCCATCGACTTCCCATTCATACGCTCCGATACTCGGGGCCGTGGCGATATCCATGACATAGACGCCGTCTTTATAGAGTTCGATTACCACGTCCTCGGCGAGATTATCTTCCCAGAGGATATACTCATCGTCATAGAACACAAAGTATTCGCCGCCGTTAGGTCGGGTGACGTGCACCATCGGCGGAACGGTATAGAACGACCGAGTGGCCCAGGCGCTGGTGCCGCCCAGATTGGTCGTATTCACCCGCCAGTAGTAGGTCGAATTGGGATCGACCGATGCCAGTTCATAACTACTTTCCGCCAGCCCGGATATATCCACAACGAGGTTGGTGAAGGCCGCATCCGTCGCGACCTGCAGACCGTACGACTGAACAAAACCGTTGGGACTCCAATCCAAGAGTACCGGCTGGTCCTGATTGACCGAACCCATATCCTCTGGGGCATACAAATTGGGAGCGTTGGCAATTTCGGCAAGGTCCGGATACCCGAAAATAAATTCACCGAGGGTGGTGTTCGTCACGTTTAAGGTATTATCACCATAATCAAAAGTCGTCGCCAGAGCGGTGAATTCCCCCTGCCCCACGTACGGTCGGTGATACACGGTTAACTGATTCGGTTCGATAATTTCCAGGTCATCGGTGCTCAAAGAAACGTCGAAATCAACGTCGGTCAGCCCGTACCCCGCTATCGTAACCCGTTTGACCAGCACAATCGGGGCTCTGCCGGAAAAATGCGGGAAACGGCACGCCTCCTTACATCTCTTGATCGTTAATCCATTGCTGCTCGAGCTGCCTGTCAGGCTGTTTACCGTCACCGATACATCCGCCGTGGCAGAATTGTAAGTCTGGCCTGCCGCTACGTTACTGAAGGTCTGCGCGGTGACCAAGTCGGGACTGTTCCACTCTTGTTTAGTCAGGGATGCGCTCGGTCCCGGAGTCGGGAATTTCATCTCATAGACGATATCGCCCTCCGACGACACTTCCGTGCAGATATATCCGCTCTGGCTAACGGCACAACCCCAATCGATGTAGGTATTTCCGTTATCAAACCGTTTGACAGCACCGGTACAGCCCGCCGATATGTCCGGGGTGTGGCGAAATTCCCAGACCATGGTGGCAGTCATCGCCTCTTCGTCCAGGTGATATTCCACGGCTCGGGAGTACTCCCGATCGCTGGGATTGATGCCGCCCCCTCGGATGTTGCCGTTGTCGAAGTACAGTAAATTCCCATTGAGTAGGCGATGAACATCATGCTGCCCCACCGTGTAGTAGGGCGCGTTTTCTTCATGCTCGCCGATAAAGGTGAAATCGTTTCCTTTGCCGCTCAACCGCCAGATGACTTGGCCGGTATTGCGACCTATCTTGACAATCTCTGAGGTCGTGCGTAAAGACACCAGAATATTGTTGTCTAGTGGGTCCATAGTAACGGAATTGATATGTGCATAGTCTATACTTTTTTGGGTCAGATCATGAAAGGTGTCGGTAATCGGGATATGATCGAACGAGTGCCATTCGAAAACAAGATTCTTATCAACATCGAATTCCTGAACGACGTCTCCAGCCACCCGGGCGTCCGGACGTCCGCCGGGTACGGTCTGACTCATGTCGATGTAGCGATATTCTTTGCCTATGAGCAGAATGTGTCCGTTAGGCAACAGCTTGACGTCATGGAAATCCCCCGTAACGTCCGGCGTCACCTTGTACGAATCCACCACCGTCAAAGTTTCGTCCTTAAAATCATAGGATCCTGTAAAGAAACCATATACGCCAATCAAGCCGTTCGGCTGGACGAATCGGGAAAGGCTTTGCCCAAATCCCTGACGGTAAATCAGTGGATAGCCCGAACGATCGAGCACCACATTATACGTGTTGAAAAAATTCTGTCCTACAGTACCAATGAGAACGCCCGGAGCGGCTTGATCGGTTTTAGTGATGACAATTTCCGGATAAGTTGCCGGTACATTGGGATCGAACAGTAAGCCGTAGCTTTCCTGCGCCAATCCCATCAACGACATTAGGACTGCCCCCATGAAAATTCTTTTTACGCCCTTCATAATGACACCTCGCCTTTCTCCTCTAAGTAAGGAATGCCTAATACACTTTTTCCCTTCCTGTACCAATGATTGAAATTTCCTTTTCACTCCTAATTATTTTTAACCTGTAATTCGTCTCCTGCTATGGGCAGGATTGCATGTAATGATCCGCAAAGATCCCAAAGTCCTTCCCGTCCACTCTGCCGCTGTCATCCAAGTCCGCCCGAAGCTCACCCTGATCCTGAAGCCACTCGCTTACCAGGACCGCTAAGTCGTCGAGCTCGACGCAGCCGTCCAGGTCAAAATCACCGGGGACCAGACCCAGAACTTCTTTTATAATGTTATGTAAGATCGTCTTGTAGTTTTCGGTGATAAAGTCATCCCAATTGGCCTCGCGATTATACGGCGCCCCCAGTTCCGTATCGTAGCCCCAGTGGCCGAAGAATACGCGCCGTTCGCCGGCGACATTCCCGTTGACCAGGGTCGTGCCCGCCGGGATATCGGCCAGCATGGGACGAGGATCGCTATCGCCAAACCTGCCTATTAACGTGCTCCCGCCCACAAAATCAGCCTCGGGGAGAAACACCCCCTTGGGCCATTGTCCCGGCGTTGGCGCAGCAGACCAGTCAAACAATTGCACCGGCCCGGTCAAACCGTTCAGAAACGGATGACCTTCCTGGCCCGACTCGACGGTCATATTAACCGTCGTATTCGGGGCCGTGTCGCTGGAATCACTGTTATGCCAATACCATCTGCTGTTACGGGTCAGGTAGCCGCTGCATAAAATGAGAGGTTTCGTTAACGTGTTCCATTGCGTCGGTTCATTGTAGGAACCGCTGTTGGTGCGCCGAGTAACCAGGATCAGATCGCAGGCTGCTATGGCTTCCAGGTCGCCGACGTCGAAAGTCCCTTGCATCTCTTGGTTCATGCCGTGAGTATCCACGGTATAACGCAGACTTTGCAGCCAGGCGACCAGTTCGTCATCTTCGTGATCCCCGCCGGCGGTCAGCGGATCGGCGGCATCGCTCACTACCAGGATTCTTATTCCCAAACCTTCCGGCAGTTTCTCTCGCAAGGAAATGTTGTCCAGATAGACGTCCTGGGTATATACTCCCAGGTTAAACTCCACCTGCGCATTGAAATCAGAGGGGTCTTCCATGGTAAAGGTGTAACTAAAATGTTGCTGATTCGGTGTGAGTTGTATAATGCCGATCTGGCTATAGTCCGTTCCTCCATCCTCCTGAACCACTTTGACTTCAATCTGGCGCGGCGTCGGGGAACACCAGGCGTCAAATTCAAAGATATATTCCTTACCCTGGGTCAGTTGCATCCGGCCCTGGCGTAACTGGATTTCCGAAAATTGCGTACCCCCGGAGGTAATGTCGAAATGACTGACCTCGGATTCGATCAGCCAATCCGCCATCGCCGTACCGGTCGCCTCCCAGGTCCACTCATCCTCCCCATCCGCGAAATCCCCATTCTTCACCATATTCTCACCGGGGATAATACTGAAATTGACAAATCCGCTTTCTACGTTTGAGGGAGTGCTTTCCCGACCGAGGTTGTCCACCGCTGTTACGCGAAAGTAATTCGTGCCGTTTGGTAAGCCTGAATAAATCCGCAGCATCGTATCCGTGGAGGTGTCGAACAATGTCGTGGGAGGCGAGCTGGTGTCGCTGTAGATATTATAATATGCCACGTTGGGATCGCCGAACTTATTGAATATCAGCACCATGCTGTCCGTGTACGACTGATCATCGACAATGAGATAGGGCTTTTCCACCACGCCGGTCCAGGGAAACCGAAACGTGCGGTAACTTTTGGAGTTCCTCGCCGACCAGTTCATTTCATACACTTTGGTCCCGTCCGGCTGTACCTCCGTTACCTTCGGAGCATTTTCGATAACCCAATTGATGAGCGTATTACCGTTCGGTAATCGCTGCGCGTTCCCCATGTGGAAGGAATCATAACCGCCGGAGTATTCCCAGACCATCGTGGCGGTCATCGCATTGGGATCGACCTCGTATTCGACGGCCCGCGAATTGGGATTGCTGTCCAGGTGATGGTTGTCAAACACCGTGTAGCGATTCTCGCCCACCACTCGGATGTCATGCTGTACGTTAAACTCACCCAGCGGATCGCCCAGTATGGTGAGCCGCGTCGCCGGGTAGGGATCCGGATTCGGATCGTCCGGGTGTTGCCCGCTGCCCAGGCGCCAGATGACCTCGCCCGTATTACGGTCGATTTTGGTGACCTCGCTGACCCGTTTGCTCGAAACCAGCAGATTCCCGTCGTAATCGACATCGACGGCGTTCATATGGGTAAAGCGGATGCTGCCGGCGGTTCGCGGATCGTCGTCATAGCTCCAGTATTGAACCAATCGAATATCGTGATTATCCCATGCCCGCCATTGAAAGATAAGATCCCCCTCGGGTGTGAATTCCTGCAGACAGGTCTCATTGACCGTCGCATACTCCTGACCGGGGGGACGGGAGACAAACCGGGTCATATCGCCACTCTGGCCTCGTACGCCAAAGAGAAGATAGTGGCCGTTTTCCAACACCTGCAACTCGTGGTCGTCTGTCCCATATCCGTTCACGGCGTGGAAGGACCGAAGGTAGTTGAAGTTCTGATCGTAGCCTTGAAAATTGGTCCAGGTTAGGATTCCGTTCTTTTGCACTTTGAAATCCCGGTGGGCGGAACCGCGTTGGTACCAGACTGGAGCCCCGGAATTCTCCAGGATCATGGTATAGCCCGGACTGCCGCTGTAGTCGATGAAGATATATCCGTCTGCCGTAGGCCCAAGGTTCTGAATATCCATCGCGGGAAAATCGCTCGGGACGGATACCCCGTTGGGCATAATCATGGGCGCTCCCACGGTAGCCCTCTCGATCCCGTCTTCCTCCATCACGGACGAGTCCACCGGAGGCGTCTCCTCCTTTTCCGTCGGGGGCGCCCCTTCGGATACCAAGTCATCCATGGACACCGGAGAGGAACCGGACATGGGCCCGGAAGTCATAAAAACATAGCTATAGGGATCCACGCTCCCTTCCGCACTGGGATCTACGGTTGGATTCATATCCACCGTGACCAATTCATTGCTCGAAAAATCACCCGACACGGTAAAAATCACGGTCCGACCGTCGCTGGCTATTTTGGTACTACCAGAATGAACCCCACTGGTAGCTCCAGTCACCGTAATAAAAGAAGTCAAGTTGGTGATATCGCTGGGATCAACTTCCTCGAATCGCACTAGAATAAAGTCTGTAGCCGGCAATACGTACTCCGCCCCTGGTACGGGTGACAGGTACATATACCCTTTATCCCGGTGTTCGGAGGCCAACATAGGAGAGGAAAATAACAAAAGGACGGCAAGAAAAATTACGTAATTTCTTTTCATCAAACTCCTTTGCCTCCCCTCTGATCCTGTTAGCCAAAGACCCGACAACATAGCTAACAAACTATAATATGCCTCAATGAACTATGATATACCCAAAATGTTAGGCATAATTTAGGAAAACATTTGTTTTTTATTATATGTTTTCTATCAAAAATTTCTTTCTTGTCACATAACATATCCACTGGATTAAATTTACTGATCATGCCTAATCTATGTTATTTTACAGAATTAATGTGTCTATGACTTCAATTTTTATTACAGTTTTTAATAAAATTTTACCCTTAACTTGATACGAATCGAACGAGCCCTGAAAACCAGCGCCAAAGCTTTTCGGGGATTTTTTTTGCGCAGGTGCTATGCACCCATGTTGAAGGGTGATTCGGAGAAACCTCATGAACTGTATTTCCTTGATTGACAATATGTTATAAATCGACGGGTGAAAGGTGTATAAAAATGTGTGTCACAGATTCAATACGACGCGCTAACAAAACAATCAACCAGCAAGCCCTTTTTTATCCAGTTGTACCTTCCAGACTTATATTCCGAAGAAATACAGACCAGTCGGTTTGTTAAATTCTTGCCTTCCGGAACTGGCGTTGCATATTTAAGTTATGACTACAACTGCGGTGAAAATGCAAACGAACAAGAATACTCTGACCAACAAGCAACGTCGATTCTGAGAAGAATATCTGGTCGATCTAAATGCAACCAAAGCGGTGATCCGTGCGGGATACCGTTGAAAGACTACGAATCGGCAGGGTCCGAGGTTGTTGGTATCTATGATATCTGCAAGCGATATTTGCATACTTACTGTGTGATCGCAATATATTCGTTTTCGGGAAAGTAGTTATTTTATCCGGCAAAGGTGTATGTCTTAAATGTAAGTTCCGATAAACACGGAGTTCCGGTAGTAAAAATAATATTTATCATTCCTATTTTTCTTGGACCTATAATAGGGTCACTTTCTGTTTTATATATCCACTTTTTCGTAACCCTAGGACCTACCAAATAGATATTTTTCGCTAGGCAAGAATCCGAGAATACAACGCTAATATCCCCATTTTCACAGGGCGATACATACAAGGGAAGAAAACTAAATCGGTTGTAAGGAACTATAGATTTAGTATGGTGAGACGCCGGTGCTTTTAGAGTTGGAACAATTGGAAAGTCGATTTCTGCTAAGTCGAACGGCTTTGGGAGAGGGACCGTTTCTGCCGGATGAGATATACTCAGACGATGCGGAAAGAAATGTGGTTTCGATGGATTTGGCCGCTCCGGCGTACGATCCTCAACCGGTAGATCTGAAAAGCGGGATGGATTTTGAGTACTACGAAGGGAATTGGACCAGTCTGCCGAATTTCGATGCCCTGACGCCGGAATACACGGGCGCCGATACGAATTTTGATATCACCAATCGGGATCAGAATGATTATTTCGGTCATCGCTTCCTGGGCTATATCGATATCGCCACCAGCGGGGATTATACGTTTTACACGAATTCCGACGATGGGAGTCAATTGTATATTGACGAAGCGCTGGTAGTGGATAACGACGGTCTGCATGGAGCGACCGAAGAATCGGGTGTGGTCAACCTGAGCGTCGGTAAGCATAGTATTGTGGTAACCTATTTTGAGCGAACCGGGGGCAATTCCTTGGTCGTGAGTTATGAAGGTCCCGGCGTGGTCAAACAGGCCATCCCCGACGCGGTATTGTACCGGGACGCTCCGGCCCCGGCGGCGCCGGACCTGGACGCGGGCAGTGATACCGGCAGTAGCAACAGCGATAACATTACAAACGATACAACGCCGACGTTTTCCGGTCCGGCAGCGAGCGTGCCGAACAATTCCACGGTCTATTTGCGAGTGAACGGAATCAATAAGCAATCCACGAGCGTTACTCCCGACGGATCCTATTCGATTACCCTGGGCATCGGCGATCTGAATGAAAGTATCAATGCTATCGATATTTTTTACATCGATACGACGGCGGATATCTCCGGGGATTCCGCAAATCTCTTGGTAACGCTGGATACGAGCATACCGACGCCGTCGATTCCGAATCTGACGGCAGCCACCGACAGCGGCGACTCCGACCACGATGATCTTACCAACCATGCGAATCCGACATTCGAGGGCTACGCGGAGCCCGGCGTCACGATTCAGATGCAAGTCGGAGCGGTGGACAAGGGAGGTCCGACTACGGCAAACGGAGCTACGGGATACTGGACGGTAACGCTGACCAATACGGATTTTGCCGTCGGAGTGAACAACGTAACGGTAATAGCAACGGATGCCGCGGGAAATTCCGCAACGTCATCGGCGCTGGTGGTTACATTTGATAATACCGGTGAAGTGCCGAACGCCCCGAAATTGCTGGCGAGCAGCGACAGCGGCAGCAGCAGTAACGATCAGATCACGAACCTCGCCGCCGCGGTCGTCTATGGTTCCGTGGCGGACGGAAATCCCGTGGAAGACAATGCGACCGTTCACGTTCGAACGAATAAAAACGGCGCGGGATGGGTAGAAGTGGGCGCCACGGTGGCGGACGGGAACGGGAACTGGAGTTACACACTGGACGGTGTGGATGATTTGGGGGAAGGCAACAATCTGGTTGAAGTGTTTATCGAGGATACCGGGGGAAACACTTCCGGTAATTCCGCCGATTTACCGTTGGTTCTTGACACGACCGCCAATGCACCGGCGGCCGCCCCGGATCTAGACGTCGGCAGCGACAGCGGCGCCAGTAACAGTGACAACATCACCAACGATACCACTCCGACCCTCACCGGTAACGCCGGCAGCGTGGAAGCAGACGCCGAAGTCTGGGTACGTGTGGACGGCAGTAACGTGCGGAGTACGACCGCTGCGGGAGACGGTTCGTACTCGATCACCATGAGCGGCGGTGAGTTGCCCGCCGGTACGCATACCCTGGATATCATTTACATCGATACGGCAGGCAACACCTCGACGGATTCGGCGAATCTATCGGTAACGCTGGACACAGCAACCACTGCGCCCGTGTCCGCGCCTGATCTGGAAACCACCAGTGATACCGGCGCCAGCGGCAACGACGACCTGACAAACGATACCACTGCCACGTTCACCGGCAATGCCGGCAGTGTCGAATCGAATTCGACCGTTTGGTTACGCGTTGACGGCGCGGATACTCGCAGTACCACAGCCAACGCCAACGGATCCTACTCCCTTACCCTACTCAATGGCGACTTGAACGAAGGACCGAATGACGTTGATATCTATTACGAAGATCCGGCGGGGAATTCCTCCGGCGATTCGCCTGATATTACGGTCACCCTGGATACAAACATCGCCGATCCGGCGCAGCCGGACTTGACTGACGCTTCCGATACGGGAAGCAGTGATAATGACAATCTCACAGCGGAAACACGACCGACGATTCGCGGTACTGCCGGCAGTGTGGAAAATTCCAGCGTCGTGCACATCTATCTCGATCCTCCCAGTGGTCCCGATGCAGAGATTGCCGCCGTAACGGCAGCGGCCGATGGTTCCTGGAGCTATACCTTTACCAGCGCCAATCCCCTGGAAGAGGGCGTCAATGACATCCATATTGTTGCGGTCGATTCCGCCGGTAATATTTCCCTCGCTTCTACGGACCTGACCATCACGGTGGATTTCGACGCCGGCGCTGAAGTCGCCCCCGATCTGGCCGCCGCTTCCGACACTGGCAGCGCCAACGATGATAATATCACGGCGGACAATACCCCCACCATCACAAGTGTCTGTCCGGTCGGGGCGGAGATCAAAATTCGTATTAACGAAAGCACCATTATCACGTTTACGGACAACGACGGCGATGATGGCAACGGCGCTGCGGGACAATGGAGCTATACCTTTGCTGGGGGCGCACTCAATGAAGGCGTCAATACGATTGACTTTCTCACCATCGATACTGACAACCAGACCAGCGACTGGAGTCTGAACCTGGTAATCACGCTGGATACGTCCATCGAACCGCCGACGCAGCCGGATCTGTCCACTACGGATGATTCGGGATCGAGCAGCGGCGATAACATTACGAATGTGACCAATCCGACCATCATCGGTACGGCGGAAGCGAACAGCACCATTACAATCGATTTCAACGCGAGCACCCATACGGATACGACCACAACGGGTGTCAATGGCATCTGGAATTATACGGTCACCAATGGTTGGCTCAACGAAGGCGCCAATACGATTTTCGTTACCGCTATGGACCAGGCCGGTAACATTTCCGTGAACAGTTCGAATCTAACCGTCACCCTGGACACCACGATCAACCAGCCCTCGACGCCTGATCTCACCGCTGCGACGGACACCGGCGCCAGCAACTCGGATAATATTACCTCCCATGCCAATCCGCGCATTGTGGGTTCTGCCGATCCCAACACGACGATTACCATTCGCCTGGATCCCAACGGGGCGGCAACGGTATTGGGAACTACCTTCGCCGATGGGGCGGGCAATTGGAGCTTCACCTTCGCCAGTAGCGATCTAGCGGAAGGAGATAATGTTATCGACGTTCTCGCCACCGATACGGCGGGTAACAGCAATGACTCCACGGAATTGACCATCACAATCGAAACCGCAATCAATGCCCCCGCCGGCCTGGACCTGACGGACGCCTCGGATCTGGGTGATCTGAACAACGACGATTTAACCTCGTTAGATACCGCCACGATCACCGGAACCGCTGATCCCTCCAGTACGATATACATCCGGGTGAACGGCACCGTCGTGGGAACCACTACCAGCGATGCCGGGGGAGATTGGAACTATACCTTCGACGGCGTGGACGACCTGATCGAAGGCACAAACATCATCGACGCCTACGCCGAAGACGACGTCGGCAACGTCAGCACTTATTCGGCCGACCTGGTCGTCGTGCTCGATACCAGTGTCGCCGTCCCGTCGGTCCCCGACGTAACCGACGCCTCCGATACCGGCGCCAGTGACGTCGATAACTACACCCACGAAACGAATCCCACTATTACCGGTTCCTGTGAAGCCGGTGCGACGATTCTGATTCACCTGAACGGCAATGATAGTTTCGATACGGTTGCCGACGCCGATAGTGACGGTCTTTGGAGTTATACCTTTGCCGGAGGATTGAACGCCTCCTCGCATGGAACGGCGAATACCATCAAGGCAGCCCAGCGCGACGTTGCTGGAAACACCAGCGCCTTTGGCGCTACGCTAACCGTAACGCTGGATAACGTTGCGGATACCCCCAGTACCCCGGATTTGCTCGCCATTTCCGATAGCGGCGATGCCGACGACGACAACCTGACGTACCAGGCCCAGGCGATCCTTACCGGCACCGTGGAAGCGAACAGCTCTCTCCAGATATTCATCGATCAGGGCGGCGGACCCAACCTGATCGACACCATCAGCGAAACTCTCATTTCCTCCGGGACCTGGACCTATACGCTCTCGATGGGCCATTTGATCGAAGGAGCGAATCAGATCACCGTGGTAGCGACGGACAAGGCGGATAACATATCGGTGGCCTCCGCAGCGTTGACCATCAATTTCGATACCTCCGTAAATCAACCGGGGCTGCCGGACCTGACGGCCGCCTCCGATACCGGCGACGCCGACGATGATAATGTTACCTTCGACGAAACGCCGACCTTCATCGGAAATTGCGATCCGAGCTGTCACGTCACGATCCGGGTGGACGGCGAAACGATTAACACGGTCGATGCCGACGCCGGCGGAAACTGGACCTATACGTTTGCCCAGGGAGAAATTCAAACCGGCGTGCACCAGATCGACGTCACCGTCGTCGATCCGACGGGAAACCAATCGGCGCCTTCGGACAACCTGACCCTATGGCTCAACGTCGAACCTACTCAGCCCGCTGCGCCTAACCTGCACTCCGACAGTGATAGCGGCAGTATTCATACCGATAATCTGACGTACGTCACTGCTCCCGTCATCGACGGAAAAGCCGATCCGTTCAATACCGTCCACGTGTATGTGGACGACAATCTGATCGGCAACACCACCGCAGATGCGAACGGTTTCTGGCAATATTCCTTTAGCAGCGGCGACTTAAACGAAACCGAAAATATCATCACCATCATCACCGAAGACAGTTCCGGTAAACTCAGCGCTGTTTCCTATCCGCTCTCGATTACGATCGATACCCTTGCACCGGTCGCGCCGATACCGGATTTGGCATCGAGCAGCGATACGGGAACCAGCGACTCCGATAATCTTACCTCCGACGAGACCGCCACGATCCAGGGCGTCACCGAACCTTCGGCGTTAATCGATTTATATCACAACGACACGTTCATCGTTCAATTGATCGCAACCGTCAACGGCGCCTGGTCTTATACCTTTGCCCCCGGTCTGCTGGTCGAAGGGGACAACCTCATCTACGTAATCATTACCGACGTGGCGGGCAATACCTCCGTTCCCTCCAGCGTACTCAACGTCGTATTGGATATGGACCAGGGTAACGCCGATACGCCGACCCTGGATCCGGCCAACGATACCGGCTCTTCCGACAGCGATAATACTACCAACGATCCCAATTCCAGAATTTTCGGCGCCGTAAAGCCAAATAGTGCGGTGGCGATTTGGGTCTCCGGTTCCCCGATCGCAAATGTGTCCGCCGATGGAGACGGTCAGTGGGAATACACCTTCACCGAGAACCAATTAACCGAAGGTCTGAATCTGATTGAGGTCATTAGTACCGATCCCGTGGGCAATACCGCCCGGTCTGCGACGCTGGATCTAACCTTGGATACCATTGAACCGGTTATTTATAACTATTTCCCCAGCGGTGTCCACGTGCATACCACTAACAATATCGAACTGTACCTCCACGGTGACGACCTGGATTCCCTGGCCGCTGCGGATATCAGCGGCTACGCCCTCTGTGGCTCCGGCGGCGACGGAACCTTCGACGACGGGAACGAATGGTATATCCCTATCAGCAGCGTTACTGTGGACGCCGTCGCCGGTCTGGTACAGTTGAACACCGTTATTACACTTACGGACGATGTCTATCGCCTGCAAATCGATCCGACGATCTCCCTCCGCGATGAAGCCGGCAATCCCGCCCAATTGAACGTTGTTTCCCAGCATCAGGATGGCTTGCATGATAGCCAATCATTAGAAATTATCTTCGAAATCGATACCGCCGGACCGCCCGCCCCCACGAATCTGCGACTCGATCCCACCTCCGACAGCGGCATCGACGACTCCGACAATATCACCAATATCGACAATCCGCGTGTGTTTGTGACCGCCGATCCCGAGGTGGCCGTCGAAATCCTGTGTAACGGTCGTTCCGCCGGATTCGCCACCGAAACCGCGCCGGGTGAGTATCAACTGGTGATCGACAGCAGTCTCATCCGGGAAGGCGAAAATCTATTGTTGGCGCGCGCCTACGATTGGCTCGCAAACAGTTCCGAACTTTCCGAACTGCAAACCTTTATTTATGATATTCAGGGTCCCAAAGTGGCGGCTGTGGTTGTCGATCCGCTCTGGCTGAACCTCGGACCCACCCAGGTCAGTGTCGTCTTTGATCAAACCGATTTGGATCCCGACTCCGTAGCGCAGGCGGAAAATTTCCAATGTATCGCCGCGGGGGGCGACGGAACCTTTGACGACGGCAATGAGATAATCATTCCGATCGTAGCCGTTACCCACGAACAGGCTACCCATACGGTCGTGTTGACCCTGCCCCAGACCGTTACCGGAAATTCCGAATTGGGACCGGATACGTATCAAATAATCGTTCTGGGCGACAGTGATATCGCCGACGCCGCCGGCAATCCCATCAGCGAATCGGCCTGGCAGCAATTTCGGGTCGTCCAGGCCGAAACCATCCACCGAAACGAACGCTATCAATTCACCGGTCTCAACGGCGCTCTGGTGACCGTGTCGTTGAAAGGGGAAGGCGACGCCATGATCTTGCTCGGTGATGCAGTCGATTCCAGCAATACCATCGAGAAAATCGTACTGAGTAATACGAACGAAAACACTCGATTAAAAATCTCCGCCCGAAACGGATCCGGCGAGATCACCATTGGACAAATTCTCGGCGATTCCCCCCTCAAGGCGATCGAAGCTCCGGTCGCGGAACTTACTTCCCAGATTAATATTTCCGCCGGTCTGTCGCAACTGATCCTGGGCGCGATCGACGACGGAGCCGATTTGATTCTGACCTCTGACTCCAATGAAGAAAATAGTAATATCGGCCTACGAATCAAAACTGGGGAGATCGGACAGGCGGTGGAATTTGACGTGACCGGCCACCTCCGCAGCTTCACAGCCGACAGCTATCTTGGCGGCTCGATCTCGGCTGATTCCGCCGGCGTCATTTACATCACCCAGGGCGCCCTCGGAGCCGATCTGGACATGCAGCAGGGCAGTCTTCAATCTCTTCGAGTTCGCAACGGTGACCTGAGCGGCGATTTGGAAGTCGCCGGGCAAATCGATAATATCAAAGTCGCCAAGGGACAAATCGATTCCCATATCAACGCCGACTCCATCGGGGAAATCCATGCCTCCCAATTGAATAGCTCCACGATTCGGGCGGCGCAAGGAATCCAATCTCTTAAAGCCCGGAGTGGATCGTTTTCCTATATCTCCGCCGGCGCCGACGTGGGCCGGATCTACTTCGGCGAGTCCCTGGACAATTCCACCGTCGCAGCGGGACGAAATATTGCCTCGCTGAAAATTCAGGGTGACGCCGTGGACAACCTCTTCCTGGCCGGCACCGATCTTGGCGACGACGCCAAATTAGACGGCATAGACGATCAGTTCTCTGATGGAAATATCGATAAACTGTTGGTCCGCGGCGTCTATTATGGATCCGTTGCCGCCGTTGCCGTTAATCCCGGCGACGATTTGACGTATTTCACCGAAGATGACGCCGCTGCCTCTCAGGGCCATATTGCCAAAATCCGTTTTGGCCGAAACAGTCTGGATCAGACGATTGCCGAGTCACCCTTCGGCCTGACGGCCAGCGGCTCTCTCGCCCCCTTCAATCTGCAGGGACAACGCTATGAAGCTCCTATGCAACTTAACCAGTTTCACCTCGTTATTCTGGAATAAAATTCCCGTTTCCAGTGTTTAGGGCATCGACTGGCCTGCTACCCAAATCTTGATCCACCAAAATCTGGACTGCTTTTGCTTGAATATGCTACTCATAGGACATAGTGTTTTTCAGGACTTGTCTTCACCAATTTGCAATATCTTGCAAAATAACGACTTATGTAATAGCGGCGTCCGGGGTCGAACCGCAGACCTGCGGGCTATGAATATGTATGTCAACGTCGTAAGTGATTATGTGATAATGGTTTATACTTGTAAAATAATGACTTATGAAACAGGCCGAGAAGTAACCGAGGGCTAACCGAGCGCAAAACGTGCGCGGTTGGTGCAATTCATGGTTCATGTAATCCATTCACATTAAGAACAAAACTCATATTGATACATTAAAATTAACGTTTGGGGAAGCAGGACAAGTTTTTGTTTCATAATGCCTATCATGATAGCAAATTGATTGTTTCTTCTCAAACTCTTTCGTCAGATTTGATTATAACTCAAGGTCATTTATAAAGTTATAGCATTATATTTTTTGCACCTTACGGGGTCTCCCGCTTTCGGTTGCGAATCCCCATAAAATTACTTTTTCCTGACACATGTTTTTTCCCGATTGTAAGCGGTGGGACATATGAGGTTGTGTCGCAATTAAAACTCAAAAGGAGTTTCCATTTATTTGTC
>CAZNQT010000017.1:0-20529 GCA_964574885.1 uncultured Pirellulales bacterium | reverse complement strand
GATAAATAAGGAGTAATGCATGTTTGGTTGCCATTTTGGTAAGTGTTTTCAGGTAACGGTGGCGGGGGGATCGTATCAGGAAGGATTGACCTCGGTGATCCAGGGGGTGCCGCCGGGGATGCTGCTGACGGAACAGGAAATCTATGGGGATCTACTGCTGCGCAAACCCGGGTCGGATGAACTGTCCTCGCCGCGGAAGGAACCGGACCTGCCGATTATTTATACGGGTCTCAACGCCGCCGATACGATTGAAAATGCCGGCAACCGGAATCATACCAACGGGACGCCTTTGACGATTCTGCTGCCGAACCTGGATCGTCATTTCATCCATATCAAGCAATATCAGGATACCAACCGCACCCCCAGGCCGGGTCACGCCTCCTACGCGACCTTTATGAAATACGGTCCGGACGACGATGCCATCGGCGCCGGCATCTTCAGCGGTCGCTACACCTCGACGGTCGTAGCGGCGGGATATGTGGCCAAGAAAATTCTACAGCAGTTTGGCATTCGCGTATTTTCCTACGTCAAAGAGATCGCGGGCGTACGCTGCCCCGACGTCGAGCATGAAACGGTGTTGGATTATACGGACCGGTATAAACAGATGCGGCACGATATGGACCCGTTCTATCAGGAAATATACGTCAAGCAGCGCATCACGATGGAGATGCGCTATCTGGAAAAGGCGCGAATCCTCGGGGAGATCGAGCAGGAGATCGAGGATATCCGCAGCAAGGCCCCGTCCATGAGCCGGGAGGAGATTTTGGCTACTTATAAAGTGCACCCCGTAGTGAATTGCCCGGACCTTGCCGCCGCGGACGGCATGGTCGAGTCATGCAATAAGATCAGCGCCACCGGCGATTCGGCCGGCGGACAGATCCAGATAGTTGTGCTAGGCGTACCGGTGGGACTCGGCGAACCCGTGTTCAACAAGCTGGACGCCGAACTCGGTCGGATGCTCGGCATCGGCGCCGTCAAAGCCGTTGAGGTTGGCGCCGGTATGGCGGTTAAGGACATGACCGGATACCAGAGCAACGACCAGATGCACAACGAAGACGGCAAGGTGGTTTTCGACTCGAATAATGCCGGCGGGATCACCGGAGGTCTGGCAACGGGTCAGCCCCTCATCGCCCGATTAGCCATCAAACCCACGCCAACTATCGATAAACCACAGCATACGATTGACAAATACACCAAAGAAAATAAAGATCTGGCCGCCATCACTCGCCGCGATGCCACTATCGTGGCCAGTATCTGGCCCGTAGCTGAAAATTTCACCGCCCTGGTGATCCTCGACAACCTGATTCAGCACCTGGGATACCAACAATTACGCCGGCAAATCAACGGTAGTTAAAATACGGTTGATTACTTTGACTCTAAAGGGAGATCCCTCTGTAGCGGTGCATGTTTTTGCCACAGTTCCGCCAGGATCGAAGCGGTGATGATACAAATAAAGACGAAGATCGCGGCGGGCAGGGCGGCTTTTTCGCCAATATGCTCCAAGGCCAATACGGTTCCCAGGCCGGCGTTCTGCATGCCGATCTCAATGCTCAGGGTCCGCCGCCGCGCCCGATTCATCCGAAAGAGACTGCCCAGACCATATCCCATACTCATGCCGTACATATTTAATATCACTGCCGCCACGAAAATCAATATCGTTAGTTGTTTTAAGTAGCCTTGGTTTTTGGCGATGACCACCGAACAGATGAAGATGATGAATGTAACCGAGATGGCAGGAAAAATTCCTACGATGGTTTCGATTTGCTGTCGAAGTAATAGTCTCAAGGCAAAGCCGGCCAGCAGCGGGAGAACCACCGTTACAATAATACTCCAGAATAGGGCCCAGAAACTAACCGGTAGAATTGTAGAAGCCAACAGTTTGGTTAATCCCGGTGTGAGAACCGGACATAGTAAGGTGGAAACCGTCGTGAGAGAAACGGAATACGCCGTATCGGCCTTGGCGATATAGCTCATGACGTTGCTGGCCATCGCGCCGGGTGCGCTGCCGGTCAGGATTAAGCCGACGGCGATCTCCGGCGGCAATCGAAATCCCTTAGCCAAGACAAACGCGCCCAGAGGCATGATAGTAAATTGGCCCACCGAGCCGATCAGTACGATCCAGGGTCTTTCCGCGATACGTCGAAAATCTTCCGGTTTCAGAACGGCCCCGATCCCGAACATGGTCAGGGCGAAAAACCATTTCATCCCGCAACCCAGAAATACAAATGGACCCGGAACCAAAAATGCCAACGCCCCGAACACCAGAACCCATAAAGCGAAATACTTGGTGTAGAACGAGAGGATTTTATTAAACATGAATAGGAGCCTTTAGCCGAAGCAGAGAACCTGCCCGTTTTCGAGAGTAACGATGATTTGTCCCTGAGCATTGACGGCCAAACCCCATTCCACCGGTCGGGCCGGCAGAGGCTGCAACCAGAGCACTTTGCCGTCAATTAGATTGAGTACTTCGAGCGAATCTTGTTTGGCTACCACTACGGCATTTTGACACACTGCCAGGGCCCGACTCTCCGGACAGTCAAACTGCCAGAACGGTTTGGCATCAGGAACATTCAGTTTACCCCAGGCTTTCATATACCGCTGCTGATCCGCCGTGTGCTCGAAGCACATCACCTTGTAGGTGTTGGCCCAGACGATATCACGCTCGCCGACCGTCGTGACCAACATCTTCTGGAAAACGGTATTGTCATAGACTTTGTATTTGGGGTGGGCGTAAAACGGACGACCGCAGGCGACCACGCCTTCGCCGATCTGGTAAAGTTCCCAGCCGCGCGGACTCTGCGAAGTACGGAGATTATTCTGCACAAACTGCTTGATCTTATCCGGATTGTTATCACAGCGACCGTCGGAGACATCATACAGGGCCGGCGACACCGCATTGCCGCCCGCCATACAGAGCGTATTACGGTAGAGCAGCATATGCCCCTGCACGCTGACGCCCGAACGGGACTCGGCGTCCAGATGGCCGGAATCGTTGTTCTGCCATTTGATTCGGCCGTCCCGGGCATTGAGGGCGTATAAATGCGTACCATCAAAATTGACAATCCCGGCGGCGGCATAGGCCGTCCCGTGCTCATCGACCAGCACACCGCTAGCGACCGGCCAGGTGGAAGACAGCTTGCCATAAACAGGAATCTTCCGCTGGACCGGCGCCGCCCGGAAGCGCCATAACAAACGCCCGGTCTTCGCCTCCAGTGCATAAATCCAGCCGTCGCCGGAACCGACAAAGGCACGATTGTCCCAGATCGTTGGCGGAATACGGACGGAACCGCCGGTAAACATCTTCCATTGTTCTTGCCCGTCTTGGGCGTCCAGGGCGCGGACGATGCCGTCATCGCCGCTGAAAAATATCAAATTCCCTGCCGCCGTGGGAGCGGTGGGCATAAAGGCAGCGGAGGGCGTATAGGTCCACAACCGTTTACCCGTATCCGCGATCGTCGCTTTATTCGTTGCAGTGCAGGTATTGTTGGCGCGGAAGGTAGGCCAATCGGCGGTAGAACTATTCAGGTTCGCCACTCTGGTAATATTACCTTCGCCTTTTTCCAGGCGGTCGTTTTCTTTTGCCGGCTGTGAAAACTTAAAATTGCCTGCCGGGCCCAGACAGGTGATCCCGTAAATAGTCAGATTGCAGTCGCATACGGAAGGCCACCAGTACAACAGACCGTTAGCGATCGTAACGCCGTCGTGACACTGCGCCCGCATAGGCGAAACCAGTTGCGCCCGCCCCGTCTCGATATCAAACCGCTGCGAACCGCCCCGCGCCCGATAGAACACCGCATCAATCGCTCCCGTCGGACGAGTGCAGGCCCGGCGGCCGGACTTAAATCTCTTCAGTACCTCCCCCGTCAATGATGCGAATTTCATACTCGGATGCCCTTCGTCGATCTGACCGCTGAATCCATACACGCACCCATCCCGCAAAATCAACTGGAAGTTGTTGTAAGGATTTTCCCAGAGAATCGCGCCGTTTTTCGCCGAAACTGCCAGGGTCTTATTGATCTGCGGACCGGCAAAATACAACACCTGATCGGAACATTTCAGATAGGCCGTCGTGCGCCAGTTGGTCCGCCAATCCTGACGGTGAGAGTAATCGCCGATGGAGGCAAATAACTTCGAATCGTTAGCTTTATCTCTCCGCCACATCACGTTACCGTTTTTGGCATCGAGACAGGCCAGATAATTGCCAAAACTGAATATATAGATACGATTATTTTTCATACAGACGGCGCGACAGTCCATCGGCTCGGTTTCGCGATGATGCCAGAGGACTTTTTTGGTCTGCGGATCGACGGCCACCACCGTTCGACCGTACCCCCACGGCTGATTCGGCTGATTAAAACCGGGTGAAATCGGATTCCAGGGCCAGCCGTGCGTTTCCCGGTTATATCTTACAACGACATCCTTTTGTTCCTGCGCCCCGACCACGGCGTACAATACGCCGTCTTCCAACGCCATCCATTTCCAGAACGTGCCCCCGGCGATATCGGCAGGTATCACAATTTCATCCAACAATTTCCCCGTAACCGCATCGATTACCTGACAGCATTGGTCATTGCTTAGATAGACTTTTTCCGGCGTCGCGATCAGGCAATTACGATGGATCATGTACCCATCGGCGGTCGGTCGTTTCCAGAGAATCGTACCGTTGTAGCCGTTAAAGGCGACGAGGGTATTCAGCAGTGGTTCCTCCCGCACTTTGAACGCGACGTGTCCAAACGCTTTGAAAATCCGTCCCGCCGACGCCACCGCGACCTGCGGCAGAGGACCATAACGCGGATCCGCCAGGAATTGCGTCAGATACGGCGCTCGAATCACCTGGTCCTGCGATTGCGGATTGTTGTCCGGTCCGTGGTACGGATGACTCCAGTCATCCACACCCTCGGGCAACGTCTTGATAAGTTCCTTGTCACCGTAGGCTGCCTTCCCGCCCGGACACAAGATGCGAATCACTTCGGATTTGGATACTCGGTTGGCGTCGCCCAGTATGATTACCGCATCGGCCAGATTATCCGCCAGATACAATTGATCCAGCGGGCCCTGTTCGATAAAAATTCGCCGGCCATACAATCCGGCCTTCTCAACGGCATCGCGTGCCTGGGCGACGGACTTGGCCTTGGGCGATTGCATATAAATTAAAAGATCCGTCCGGTGCGCCAGCTCGATCGCTGTCTGACCCTGCAGATCCCCCAGCATCACACAGATTCCCTGCTTTACGCCGATCTGATCAGGTTGCGAAATACCCTGAGACGGATTTGGTAGATTTTTTTCCACCGCCCTATGTGAAGGGAACGTTTGTAGGGCATTCGCCGGAGTGAAAAATCCAATACTGCAAACCAACATCACACCTATAATTATTAATTGACGTGACATAACGATCCTCCAATTCACAAACGATTCGTTCGATAAATTGTTATTCTTAGATCATATCATTCGCAACGATAGTATAACAATATCGTTTCACTTTCACAATCCCCAATTTTCTCTGCCATTTGCCCTAAATCCGGGTGGCATCGTTATTGGCCCCGATTGGACTTACACCGTTGGTATTTCTATAATTCCTGTAGGATATGAAAATAATGAAACCTAAAATCAGCATAACGTTGGGGATTTCATCCTCCTTATTCATAGCGTTGGGAGCTACTATGAATATGGTAAATGCGCAAACCAAGGATCGGACCATGCACAAACAGAACCATCTGGCCCACGAAAAAAGTCCCTATCTCTTACAGCACGCCGATAATCCCGTGGACTGGTTCCCCTGGTCCCCGGAAGCTTTTGAAAAGTCCCGCCGGGAAAATAAACCGATCTTCCTTTCCATCGGCTACTCCACCTGCCACTGGTGTCACATTATGGAACACGAATCATTTGAAGATGCCGAAGTCGCCAAACTAATGAACGAAACCTTTGTCTGTATCAAAGTGGACCGCGAAGAGCGCCCCGACATCGATCATATCTATATGTCCGTTTGCCAGACGATGACCGGTTCCGGCGGCTGGCCTTTGACGATTGTGATGACTCCCGAGCAAAGACCCTTTTTCGCCGGCACCTATTTCCCCCGGACCAGTCGCTTCGGACGCGTCGGTATGATGGAACTTATTCCCCGTATCCAGGAACTCTGGGAAACGAAACATGATGAAATTATCGAGTCCGCCGACCGCGTCGCCCAATCGCTGCTCCAGTCGGCGCGCCCCAGCCCCGGTGCGGCACTGACCGAAGACGTCTTGAAAATCGCCCAGGCCCAACTCGCCCAGCGTTTTGACGAAATCTACGGCGGTTTCAGTAACGCCCCGAAGTTTCCCACCCCTCATAATCTGAACTTCCTCCTGCGCCGGTATCGACGCACCGGCGACCCGCAGGTCCTCCAAATGGTCGAACACACCTTACAAATGATGCGCCGCGGCGGCATTTACGATCACATTGGTTTCGGTTTCCACCGTTACTCGACGGATCACAAATGGCTCGTGCCCCACTTTGAAAAAATGCTCTACGACCAGGCTCTGCTGGCCTTGGCCTGTCTGGAAACCAGGCAAATCACTACAACCGACACCTACGACCGGACCGCCCGCGTCATCTTCACCTACATCCTGCGCGATATGACCGATCCTCAGGGGGGTTTCTATTCCGCCGAAGACGCCGACAGTGAAGGTGAAGAAGGCAAGTTCTATCTCTGGACCGAAAAGCAGCTTCGCGACATTCTATCCACCGAGCAAGCTGATCTGACCGTTACACTCTTTGGCGTCACCGCAGAAGGGAACTTCGCTGGAGAAGCCACCGGTAAACTCAACGGCAACAATATCCTATATCAAAAACAATCGCTTGCCCAAAACGCTCAGGAACTGAACTTTTCGGAACAAGAACTGCTCTCCAGATGGGAACCGATCCGGGTAAGACTTTTTGAGGTACGCGAGAAACGAATCCACCCCTTCAAAGACGACAAAATTCTCACCGATTGGAACGGTCTGATGATCGCCGCGCTTGCCCGCGGCGCCCGGATTCTGCAGGAACCGCGCTATACCCAGGCCGCCCAGAATGCCGTGGACTTCATTCTGAACAATCTGATCACCGAGAAGGGCCGACTGCTCCATCGCTATCGCCACGGCGACGCCGCTATCCAGGCCTCCGTCTCCGATTACGCCTTCTTTATCTGGGGTCTGCTAGAACTCTACGAAACCAATTTCGATGTAACTTATCTCCAAAAAGCGCTAGACCTGAATAAGGATCTGCTTAAACACTACTGGGATGAACAAGCCGGCGGATTTTTCTTCACCCCCGACGACGGCGAAAAACTGATCAGCCGCACCAAGGAAATTTACGACGGCGCCGTCCCCGCCGGCAATTCCGTCGCCATGCTCAATCTCCTGCGCCTGTCCCGCATCACCGGCAACGTTAAACTCGAAGAAAAAGCCGCTGCCATCGGCAAGGCCTTTGCCGGCGAGATCAATCGCTATCCCACCGCTTATACCCAATTGCTCGGTGCCGTCGATTTCACCGTCGGACCGGCCTACGAAGTCGTCA
This sequence comes from uncultured Pirellulales bacterium, assembly GCA_964574885.1. GTDB lineage: Bacteria > Planctomycetota > Phycisphaerae > Sedimentisphaerales > SM23-30 > JAFGFX01. The sequence continues at coordinate 12,996 of CAZNQT010000017.1, read as the reverse complement.
TCGCCGGTAATCCGCAATCGCCCGATACGCAGGCCCTGCTCAAGGCCCTGCGCTCCGAATTCATTCCCAATAAGGTCGTCCTCCTGCGACCCGCCGCGGATGAGAAGCCCCCCATTACCCAAATCGCCGAATATACTCGATACCAGAAGCCCCAAAACCACAAAGCCACCGCCTACGTCTGCTTCCATCAGAATTGCCAAGCCCCCACCCACGACCCTGCCCAAATGCTCCAACTCTTAAAATCACACGCGAAAACCGACTGACGCGGATATTTTATCAGGGGGCGCCTATGTCAGAATTCATCCGTATAAGCTCTAAGGAGGGCATCGACCAGATGGTGGGAAACGGGTCTCCCTGAACTGATTCTGGATTGATCTCACCCGCACTCATCCATATTCACAGCATTGAGAATTGCTATTATTTAGGCATCTGTACTTGCCGGCTCTTCTATGATAGAATAGTGCCTATATTTATGGCTTATAATTATAAGGAAAATACCCATGTCACAGATGAACGACGAAACATTACGGAAATCCACCCCTTCATTCCACCAAGGTACAAAACCGGTCACTCGCAGGCAGTTTGTCGGCACGATGGCTGCGATGGGCGCAGCGGCATTTACTGACAGCCTCGCGGCTGAACGTAAAGAGGAAAAGAAACAAGAACCCATATGGTCCGGTACTCTGCAACCGGCTGCCAAGCAGGGCGCGGGTCAGGGCAGTAAGCGTGCGCTCAGCGGTCTGAACATCATCGTCATCATTGCCGACACATTCAGGGCCGACCATCTGGGATGCTACGGCAGCACGCGGGTGAAGACACCGTATCTCGACAAGCTCGCGCAAGAGAGCGTTCTCTTCACCGATGTGACCACGGAAGGACTGCCAACCATCCCCTGTCGGCGGGTGTATCACACGGGAAAAAGTGTGCTGCCCGAAGCCAAATGGCAGCCATTACGTAAAGAGGATACGACCTTCGCTGAAATCCTGAGCAAACACGGATTCACATCGGGCTTTATTGTCGATACCTATCACCATTTCAAGCCTAACTACAACTTTCATCGCGGTTTTGACTCCTGGCAGTGGATTCGGGGCCAGGAAACGGACAAATGGAAAAGCGGTCCTAAGGATGCATTTGATCCCCGAAAGCACATGCCTGCCCACCTGTGGAATGAGACCTACGATCGCAACATGCGACAATACCTGATGAATACGCAGGGTCGCAAAGGCCCTAAAGATTACTTTTGTGCCCGATCCTGCAAGGCCGCGGCAGACTGGCTCGAGCAGAACAGCAAGAACAAGCCCTTCATGCTCTGGATCGATATGTTTGATCCGCACGAACCTTGGGATGCTCCGCCCCAATTCCAGAAGATGTATCGTAAAGAATATCCGTACGAGCGATATCTATTCGGCTATGGAGTCAGAAATCGGGATATCCGTTCTGAAGACCTGCCCGTCATCAAAGATTTATACGCTGCAGAGGTGACGTTCAGCGACTATTGCATCGGTCGGCTTCTGGAGCAGATCGAACAGATGGGACTGATGGACGAGACTATTATTGTCTTTTCGACGGATCACGGTACGCATCTGGGCGAAGAAGGCTGCGTACAAAAGACACCGGCCCTTTTAAATCAATGTGTAACGCATATTCCGCTCATTATCAGGCATCCCGATCGCAGCTTCGCCGGCAAACGGGTCGAGGGACTGGTCAACGCGATAGATTTCCTCCCTACCTTCCTTTCACTGCTTGGCGTGAGTGACTATAAGAACGTCGATGGATGTGACATGTGGAGGCTCGCTACCGGTCAGGCTCGGTCCATCCATGAAGAGGTTTATACTGTATTCAGCAACTTTGGCGCCGTGCATACCCTAGACTGGCACTACTTCCAGAATATCAGGGGTAAAAATGTTGGCAAAGGACCATGCCTGTATAACCTGAAGGCTGATCCGGCCCAAACGAAGAACGTCCTTCGCGACTTCCCGGAAAAGGCGAAGCAATTGCGGGGCAAATTGGAGAATCATCTGAAGATCAAGATACCGCCGTTGACGGTGTAACGAACTCTCGTCTGCTTGCTATCTTGGCGTATGTGAAAATTAGGTTCAATTGCCAACTTGGAGAGATGATGAAAAGCGGTACAGATACTAACCGTCGAGAATTTCTTGGTAGAATGAGCCAGGTGTCGGCCGGCTTGCTTTTAGGTGTATCCGGCCGGCCTGTGAAAGGTCTGTCCTCCCGAATGACGGAAACGAGGAAGCCAAACATCTTGTTTGTCTTTGCCGACCAGCTTCGCTACGGCGCGATGGGTTCGAGCGGGAACCAGGTAATCCATACGCCGAATTTCGACCGAATGGCCTCGCAAGGCCTGGTATTTGACAATGCTTTTTCCAGTCATCCCCTGTGCTCCCCTTATCGGGCGCATATCCTCACGGGCAAGTATGGATTCGCCAATGGCGTGCCGGACAATGAATATGTGTTGTGGGACAATCAGATGACTCTAGCGCGGGCTCTAAAAGCCGCCGGCTACCACACGGCGTATGTAGGCAAGTGGCATTTGGGCTGTGGGCCTTACCCTGAGGAGAAACGCTACGGCTTCGATTATATGTTTGCCTTCAATTGCCTGAACAAGCACTACGGGGCGACCTATCATCGCAATGAAGCCGGCCCCATTAAGATTGGCAAGTTTGCTCCTGAAGGTGAGACCGATCAGGCCATTGAATTTATGGAAGATCACGTAAGGAGGCGCAGCGATTCTCCTTTCGCTTTGGTAATGAGCTGGGAGCCGCCCCATTGGCCCTATGATCAATACCCCAAGGAGTTCAACGTCTATGATCCAGCCAAAGTTGATCTGCCCCCCAACGTCCCCGTGCAGATGGCCGATTTTGCTCGCCGGGAAATTGCACAATACTATGGCAATGTGTCCGCTCTTGATGCGCAGATGGGGCGACTGATCAACACCCTGGACAGGCTCGGTATCGCAAACCATACGATCCTCTGTTTTTCCTCGGATCACGGCGATCATCTGAGCAGTCACGGCTATGGCAAACCCATGGACAAATGGATGCACCCCACTATGCGCGCGTCGAAATCAACCCCCTATGAAGAGTCTGTTCACATCCCGTTTATCCTGCGGTTTCCTCAAAGAATCAAAGCTGGCCAGCGAACTCCGGTGATGTTCAGCAGCGTAGATGTTATGCCCACCCTCTTAGCCCTGTGTGGCGTCCCGATACCCAAGGGAGTGCAAGGCCGCAGTCTGTCTCAACTCATCACAGAAGAGGATAGGCCAGATCCGCCTGATTCGGTTTATCTGATGAATATGGGAACGGGCTGGCCCAATCGCGACCGGTGGGTTGGTTGCTGGCGAGGGGTGCGCACCAACCGATGGGTCTATGCGCGTTGGCGCCATCGACGCGATCATGAACCTGTATTGTTCGATCGCAAGAACGATCCTTACGAAATGAACAACCTCGCAAGGGATCCGAAATTCGTACAGGTCCGGCAGAATATGGAAACACGTTTGCAGACATGGATGGCTGCTACAAGCGATCCGTTCGATAAGGGGCGACGCGAATCGCAGAAAGGGATGCTGGACATGAATTTTATCCTTCAACCAAGATGGAAACATTGAAATAGAAAGAGAAAAATCCTTTGAGTATTGACGATATTACGACACTCACGCGGCGTAGATTTCTGAAACGAGGACTGATGGCGGCAAGTGCGGCGGCATTACCGTACTATATCCCGGCTTCGGTGCTGGGACGTGGCGGGATTGTTGCGCCCAGCGAACGCATCGTGATGGGAGGCATTGGAATCGGCGGCCGCGGTTCTCATGATTTGCGTTGGATGCTGAACGAGCCTGATGTCCAGTGGGTCGCCGTCTGTGATGTCCAAAAAAGCCGACGCCAAGCAGCCAAAAACATGGTGGACAGTAAATATGGCAATAGTGATTGTGTTGTGTATGGCGATCTACGGCAGTTCCTGGCCGAGCGGACGGATGTGGATGCTGTGTTGATTGCCACCGGCGATCGTTGGCACGCGCTGGCTTCGATCATGGCCATGCGGGCGGGCAAGGATGTCTATTGTGAGAAGCCCGCCTGCCTCACGATGTTGCAGGGACAGATGGTTGTAGAAACCGCGCGTCGGTTTAGCCGGATCTATCAAACGGGTGCCCAACGACTAAGCGAACCGAATCACGTGTTTGCCATAGAAATGGCCCGATCCGGTCGGTTGGGCCAGATTCATACCGCGTACGCCGACATTCGTTGGCGCGATGGATACCGTCTTGACTGGTTGCCCGCGGAACCGGAGCCACCCAAGGATGAACTGGATTGGGATATCTGGCTCGGTCCGAGTCCCTGGCGCCCTTACAATAGAAGTTATGTGAATGGAGGGTGGTATCATTTTTATGATTTTGCTACGAATGTCGCGATGTGGGGCGCGCACACGGTTGCCCAGGTCCTGGCCGGGCTCGACATGTCAAACGTGTTCTTCATCGAGTTCGAATATGGGGGTCCGAATAAGACGATGGTGACGCGTTTATCCAATGGGGTAAAGTTAGTTCTGTACCGAGTCAGCGGCTCGGTATGGGAGCCTTGCAAGTTCTGGCATGGCGCCTGTGGTGAGCGATTCGATGGTCCCGAAGGATGGGTCGCAGCCGCTGATGGTTATTCGAGCCCCGATGTCTCATCGCCATTGCTGTTGCGTGAATACAAGAAAGTGCTGGCCGATTACACGGGCCGGACTCAGCGACGAATGAACCATGTGCTGGATTTCTTCGACTGTATCCGGTCGCGCCGACTCACAGTGGCGAATCCTGAAGTTATGTATCGGTCCATGAACATCTGCCTGGCGGCAGATATATGCGAGCAATTGAAGCGTAACCTGAAGTTCGATCTTCGTAAAACGGAGTTTGTCGGCGATCCCGAAGCCAATCGGATGCGGTCCCGTGCAATGCGCGCCCCCTACATAATCTAATTCCACCCCGCGCTATATCAAAATTCATCTATAAGCGGGGGATACCCAAGGAATCAACTCGATCCATCTGCGGCGCAGCGCGACCACGCAATTCTCACCTTAAATTTGGCAGAAAATCGAGCTCCGCCTCGCAAACGCCCAACGTCGTAAGTCTTTATGTGATAAGCAGTAATCTATTTTCCGCAAAACATTAAAATCATGCGCGTCGAATTGCAGCGGTGACAGATATTTCTACTTTAGATAACAAACGTTTTTGAAATCTTTTCCGGCAGGTCATATATCTCAATTCCGATAAATCTCGTAAGAGCGCGATTCATTACGATCAGGATTTGTAAGCTCAACGGTGATGACTCCATCAGCGTCACAACGATACGTTTCACTGACTGCCATATGGGCAAAACGGTCCGTCGTGATTATATCGGCTGTAGATAGCGGTGCGGATAGAGAACAGGCCGGATCATAGGGAAACAGGATGTCAGACCAGGGACGCACGCCACTTGAAGGCATTCCGTCCTGCCCAACGGAACTGCACTCCAGATAGCGAAGGTGCCCGATGTTATGCGCGGGTGTATATCGGACGACCTTCTCCAACGGTCGTTCCCCCCGTCGAGGAATCGGCGTGCCTGCAGGGAAGATGACATCGAATGCCTCCACTCGACCGTTATCCTTGAGCCGAATCAAACCAAAGTGCCGGGCAAAGATATCTCGGTAGGTAATCCTGTCCATTGCCGATATAGCCGCCCCCATCGCTACCGATTGGAACGGCTTATCGGTAAGAGCAATCCGGCTGTTCGGAAATGCCGCAGAGATTACTTCCGACACGAAGGGGAGTTTGGATGAGCCTCCCACCAGGTAAATAGTAAAGGGATTACTTTTTGCCTTCATCTTTGGCTCTTTGGCCGACGCGGTTTTTATCACGCTGCGGAGCATGGCCACGGCCGGCTGCAACATCGACCGAATCCGTTCGCCGTAGTCTGCCACCGGAATCGACACCGGTCGGCCTTTCAGGGCGAAGTCACCCGGATTCAGAAACAGGCTCCTGACGGTACCGGAAGAAATGGTTTCCTTCTGGGCCCGGGCGTGCCTGAGGAGCGCATATTGAGTCAACGGATTTACTTCCTCAACCAAAAGCGCAAGCTTTTCCATAAACATTTTGAGCAGGATATTGTCAAAGTCGTCACCGCCCAGTTCTTCGATACCGGCCGAAGCAAGTACCTGAAAATCTTGCCCGTCAATCCACACCACCGAGGTATCAAACGTGCCGCCCCCCAGGTCAAAGACGATGATTGCATAGGTTTGGTTTTGATGGTTTCTTGCACCGGTAGTAATACAGTCGGCGTACTCGATTGCCGAGGCAGTGGGTTCATTGAGGGCGTCAATGACCTCGAAGCCCGCTTTCCGGAAACAGGTCCGGGTAATATGTCGCTGGGCGCCGTTGGCATTGGCGGGCCAGGTAATGGCGGCCTCCAGCGGTTCTTCCGTATCCAGCGACCGGGAGTGGCGGATGGATTTTGCCAGGGCCTGCAAGTATTCTGTGAGTAACTCATCAAGGACCAGGGACGGTTTCCGGCGGTTTGTCCGGGTTCGGGTATTATGCTCGAAAGGACTTTGAGTTAAGGTCCTGCCCTCAGCATAGTTGCACAGTTGCCGCTTTAGGGAGGAGATAAAGAGGCAATCCCGGGATGCATTGATCTGAGCTGAATACCGGTCCGCTTCCAGACCAAACAACCGTTGGCCCGAGGATGGATCGATCAGAATCTCCGAGGGAAACACGTCCTGGACTATGGTTCCTACGGCTGTCTGGGCCTGGTGTAATACCAACGAAAAAAGACCTCGGTCATGCATGACCGCAACCGTATTCGTGGTTCCAAAGTCAATTCCTAACCGGGCCATGATCTACCTCCTGTTGATTCGCACTTTTGCTGCCGCGAGGACTTTACCATGAGTGGACCGAAAACCCGGCTGCAATTGCTCGGCTATGACGCCATTGGTAAGATCCTGACGGTTTGCCTCACCAACGGCCAGATGAATAAGTGGGTCGAAAGGGTCGCCAATCCGTGTCTCATAGATCTCTACGCCGGCGGTGGTCAGTACGTTATCAAGGATTTCCTGCGCACGCTGACTGAAGGTATTGGGCAGCCCATTTGGTTCCTTGTCTTGGCAGTGTTGAAGGATCTCGCTGCGGAGGGTAATTAACGGTGGCAGCATCTCCGCTAATTGCTCATCCACTACTTCCCGTACCAGCCGATGAAACATGGATGTGGCCCGGTCCAGGGGTAAGGTATGTACCACTGTTTTTTTATCACGCTGACCCTGGGTGCTGACAAGCTCTGTCAAGGCCGTCAGGGCGGAATTCATCTGGTTGTTCAGGGCCTCAATAACAGTGGTAATATCCGCCTCTGCCTGGGTTAGGAGTTCGGCGCCAGAAGCGCCGACAGATTGAGAACGCCCTCGAACCGGTTTGCGGGCGGCCTTTTTGGCGGAGGCGGCAGTACGGCTCGCTGATCGTTTGGGCTTGGCGGATACTTTGACCTTCTTTGCCGCAGATTTTACCGTTTTGGCTTTGGTTTTGACAACTTTTTTAGCAGCTTTTGTGCGGGTAGTACGTGAGGGGGATTTTTTCTTGGCCATGGCTTCCGTGCCTTTCAATTAGCATTACTTCTATGCGTTTCGCGTTTTCCCTTTCCAAAGGGACTGTTTGAACAGTCATTAAAAAATTATAACTTATAGACCAATATCTGTCAATGGAATTCTCTGGGAGGTTTCAAAACTGAACACGATAAACGGTTAAAATAATGTTAAGATAAAAAGCATACTTTCGAAGATTGTTTTTAGCAATGAACGTTGTTACTATTAACCATGGTGCAGCAGAGACTGAAGGGAAATCAATCGGCTTGAACATCAGCCTGCCCTTTGAGCCGCCCCTCACCGTCTTTGTACCGATTCGTTCCAAGCGTGCCATTGATATAAATCAAGCCTGATTTCTGCCGCTACCAACCGTTCCTTACAAGCGGGGCAATAACTTGCTCAACCGCACTAATTTCCGGTATTTTTCACACCCCTGCAACCCGCTCTCTGGGTGGTTCGCGCAATTGAAAACGAATCGCCTGAAATCACCAACTCTCCTCCGGGACGTAAAACAAATGCCCGCCACAGCGACAATCCGAAGCCCCGAAACCAGGCACCGCCAATTCATACAACTCGGCAAGTTCACCTGCCACTTCACACTCTCGCTCACGAGTCCCTGGAATTTCAATAACTCCAAGCATTGTCGCCCTGACCGAGAGGTAGTCGATATGCCACCGTAGCAGCTTGTCCTTGCGGCTATGTCGTTCAATTCTTGCCGACAGATTTCGCTGAGCACTCCCCACATAGAAGTATATCCCTTGCCGAAAGTAAACACGTTCGAGCCTTCCGACAAGAATATGTTGATCTCTGGCCAGGTAAAAGACCGCTACATACAATCCCTTTTCCAACTCTCACCAACTCCGATTGACGGGCGACCCCTAATGAATTTATGGTCATTTCCAAACTGAATACCTGACTTTAAATCAGGGTATTTCCTTAGGATTCTCTGGCAAATTCTAACTTTATCTCCGTAGGCGCGTCGGTTGGGATTTTACAGCGATTCGCAGCGATCGTTTTTCCAGAAACCGTTATGGCTTGAATCGTTCGTTCAAACGGTTCCAAATGGAGAACCATCTTCTCCATCGGTTCCCGTTTGGGCGGATTTACAGTAATGGTTGCACTGTGACCATCCTTTGCCACCAAGACCTTCAAAGTTATTAAACCAAATGAAGTAGGAATCTCGATCATTTGTATATTGTCTCCGGGCCTGGTCCAGACAGTAGGCATGCCTTCGAGCAGATGAAGCTCCTGGCCCCTTTCCAGGATAAGCAAGTGACGGGTCAGGCGAATGAATTCAGCGCTGGCCCAGTTGTGGGGCATATCGCCGACATAGCTTTCTTTTTGGCCTTGGGGATTCTGCTCTTCCCGCCAGCACAAAAGAGGACAGGCGTGGTTGGCAAAAGCATAATAGGTCGCAGCCGCCTTTTCACCGTGGCCCAGCCATAAATGGGCATGCCCGTAAAAACTCGCCGCATAGTTCCAAATCCCGTCGGCCAACCACCCGGTTCCATAGATCAATCCTTCCCGGACAGTCCCATCCAGCATAGCCATTGTGCCCTGCATTAACTTATCATCGCTCTCGAAGATACGCCCGGGATAGATCGACTGCAGAAAGGCCCAGGCGCCTCTTTGCGGTAGTTGCTGTTGCTCTCCCTTCATGGTAGGGGGAACGTAAACATTGCCGAATGCATCAGTACGCTTATCCCGATGACGTGCCTTATCGAAGGTCTGCCAATAGTCTTTGTACTCAGCTTCCCAGACCTTGGTGGATTTGCCCAGTTTTTGAGCTATTTGCATAGCGGCTTTGAGTCCTGCCAGTGTCCAATAGACATTGGTGTATTCGCGATGCCTGCCGCCCAAACCGCCGTCGCCGAAACCAATGGGCATAAGACCGTAATTAGCCTGCTCTGGATCATCTCTCGTCATTTTACGATACTCGATGATTTTGTTAACGTTCGATTCCACCTGGGGCCACATCTTGTTGAGCCAAGCCCAGTCGCCCGTCAATTGTGCATGTCGCCAGATCATCCAAAGCCGCAGACCTGATTTTTTTGAAAAGGCAACGCCGCCGGGACCTTCGTCTTTTTCCACCTGCAGCTCCAGGCCCTTTCGGGTTTCAGGCCACCGGCCCAGATAGGTAATCGCCTCCAGGATAAAGGGACCATCGGCCGCCCAGGTGCCCCGATAGCAGGTAGGTCCCACCTGAAAGGCGGGAACTCCCCCTCGTTGTTCCCGGGCCTGATAAATATTCCGAATGCAGGAATCCAGCAACCCCTGGATTTTCGGATCGGGGACAACCATTCGATCATAGGGCAGATCCGAATTCCGCCAATATGCAACCGCCTTTTCCAGTAAATTTTGAGCGCCGGCCACCTCAGCTTCTGTGGCAGCATGTTTGCCCTGGGGGAGAGTTACCAGAACATTAAACTCACCACGGGGAGAGATCGTTTTATCAAAATATAATTTTATGGGTTCCTGCCTATGACCGCTGGCATCGTAAAATGCCAAGGTCAAGTCGTCGATACCGCCGGCAAGGATTTGTTGCTCCGTAGGTGCTTTTGCCGCCTCGAATATCCATAGGGCATTGAGAATGGTATTCTTATCTTCGGCATCGGGAGAGGCGAAGATGCCCATCTCCAGAAGACCATTGTGATTTTTATCTTTTGCATCGAAGGTAAGCACCACGGGAGTGTGTCTGCCAAACTCCCCGATTAGATTGAGTTTACGTACCGTTTCTCCTTCAATGTGAATTTCCAGGGGGCGCCTTTTGGGATTGTCGTGCCAGGATTCGATGAACGCAAAGGCCAAACGATAGGTTTCATCTCCCTTTACTTTATAGGTAAATTCCAGGGGCCGATTATAGCCTACGAGAATATCGCGGAATCGCTTATCGCATTTTCGATTCGGCTTGCCCCAGTTACGACTGACCGAGGGTGTTCGTAATGGCTGGATTTGTAATTTTTTTTGCATTTCCTTGGAAAACGTTTCGGGCCATGCCGAACTGCACGGCGGAGATACCGACAGAAAGGTCTCTTTCGGTTGACGGGCAAGAGTCAGGTGGATCTGATCCGAATTTAGGATCAGGTTTTTATCGGTAGCGACATTCAGAATCAGCCGGCTCTCATGTGGCTTAGCGTCGGGATTTTTGACCGTCAACCAGAGATTATCAACTCGTTCTTTGGTCCAGACCTTGATATCCGGATTCTGCGGCGCCCCGGCCCATGCTTTCTGGATGAGAATCAGATCGCCTATCTGCTGCTCTGTGATAATAATCGGTATCCGCGGATCCAGCAATTTTTGTTTGACAGGACTTTTTTGTTGTTCTTTGCTTTGAAGGTCGGCAAGGATACGCGTCCTAAAATTATAGAATGCTCCTCCGCCATAATCGTAGTACAAGCCCCCATCGGATCCTACAATGGTTTTATAGGGATCGTCCGGTAGGCCGATACAGGCTTGGTAACGCTTCGGGGCATAGCGAAAATCGAGTCTTTCAACTTCGAGTTGACTCGTGGGTCCCTTTATGGGGAACGATTGCACTTCGAGTACTGTTTCCGATCGACCGGAGGCTGCCCAAACAACAGTTGCATCAACCAGCAACAAAATCAACAGGACTACCGCTTTTCCGGATTTTTGCCCTCTTACCATGACTACATCTCCATATTAGCTACACAATGAACTCGGCTAATAATATATACGTTTTTCTCTTCTTGTTAAATAGCCGCTTCGAAGATTAATCTCACTTTAGCAGCTTAGAGTAAGGGATTGTTTTAAAGCCGTCGAAATAGTATCCTAAGGCCGTAGAAAATCTTAATAGAAGAAATTGTAGAATTATCGACGTATTTAGGAAAGGCAAACCAATGAGAATCAAAATATCTGTTCTAATTACTGTATTCTGCCTGCTTTCCCTTCTCGTATTACCTTCCGACGGCGCCAAACCTTTACCTCGATTCACTGTGCCTAACGGATTCGGTGTAAATATTCACTTTACGGGTGATCCCAAGGACCTGGATATGATTGCGGATGCCGGCTTTCAGTTCATCCGCATGGACTTAACCTGGGCCGGCGTGGAACGAAAAAAAGGAGTCTATAACTTCGACCGGCCCGGCTACGACGCTTTGACCGAAGGATGCACCAAACGCGGCATCCGCATACTCTATATCCTCGACTATAGCAACAAGCTTTACGAAACGGATCGCTCCGTACGAACCGAAGAGGGCAGGAAAGCTTTCGCTGCTTTTGCCGAGGCCGCCGCCAAACGATACCGCGGCCAAGGTATCCTCTGGGAGATCTGGAATGAACCGAACCTGGAGCACTTCTGGAAGCCGCAGCCCGGTGTGGATGATTATTGTAAACTCGTCGATCTATCCGCCGGCCGCATTAAAAAAGCCGATCCCTCCGGTTTGGTAGTTGCCCCCGCCACCTCAGGTATCCCTTTCCAATGGCTGGAGCAATGCTTCCAGAAAGGCCTCCTGCAATGGATTGATGTTATCTCCGTGCATCCCTATCGGTCTCCACCTCCGGAAACCGTGATCAAGGATTATGACAAGCTGCGTGAATTGATCAAACGTCATACTCCGATCAACAAGAAGATTCCCATCATCTCGGGGGAATGGGGCTATTCCAATGTGAATTGGAACAAAAAGCCCTTAACCAACGAAACCCAGGGGCAATATCTGGTGCGCATGTTCCTGATCAACCTGTATCAAAAAATTCCGGTGAGTATCTGGTACGACTGGAAAAATGATGGCGCCAATCCCAGGGAAAGAGAGCATAACTTCGGCGCCGTAACTCACGATCTAAAACCTAAGACCGCATATCTGGCAGTATCAATCCTTTCTAAAACACTAAACGGTTATTCCATCAAAAAACGTCTGGATCTTGGCAATGATAGTGATTACGCCTTTTTGATGACAAAAGGGAATAACCAGGCTTTCGCTCTCTGGACTATGGACAAGAAACACAAGATAAAGCTCCCGGTAAATCCGGGGACCGGCACGCTGATCAGTATGATTGGCGATACACAGGAGATTGCCTGGCAATCTGAAAATTTGACCTTGGAAATATCTCCGAGTCCGCAGTATTTATTGATCAAGGATTCACTGTAATTGCCAAATCACCAAAATATTTTATCAATGAAAGGAACTTCTAAGTTTACTCTAACCCCGATCATTCAAGTATGGGTTAGGAGGCTTATCATGGAAACGACGGAGTAAAAGTGTAGTTATAAGTGTAGCCCATTATCAGCCAAGGTAAAAAACAGGCGCATAACTTCTTGTAACTCATTTAGTTATAAGAGGATATGAACTGGAGCCGAAGAGATTCGAACTCTCGACTTCTTGCATGCCATGCAAGCGCTCTCCCAACTGAGCTACGGCCCCGTGGTTAATTCGATCAAATAAA
>CAZNQT010000016.1:0-21041 GCA_964574885.1 uncultured Pirellulales bacterium | reverse complement strand
GTTCAGATAACTTTCCGTCGGATCGCCCGGGCCGATGCAGATCCGCTCATCCGCCAACGACAGATAATGCGCATCTCGGTCCGCCTCCGAATACACCGCCACCGCCTGGATCCCCAGTTCGCGACAGGCGCGGATAATCCGTTGTGCTATCTCCCCTCGATTCGCTATCAGGATCCGAGAAAACATCTAAGCCCTATAAGTTCGCATTGGAGGTCGTTTGTCACCGGGTAGGATTACTACATGTTCGCCCAAATCTAATCTTATACTCGTATTCCAAAGACTAAACCGAAAACTGGAAACGGTAAACTTCTTTCTCATCTACCCATCCACCCATTTACCCATCTACTCATCTACTTTCTTGCTGTGAACTGTGAACTGTGAACTTCTACCTTCATCCTTGTTCTTTATCCCGCTTTCACCAAAAATAACGGCTGCCCGTATTCCACCGCCGATCCATTATTTACCAATATCTCCTTGATTATCCCGCGGACGCCGCTCTTAATTTCGTTCATCACCTTCATCGCTTCTATGATACACACCACCGTGTCTTCTTCTACTTTGGTTCCCACCTCGACGAACGTATCCGCGTTCGGACTCGGCGAGGAGTAATAGGTCCCCACGATGGGCGAAATGATCTCCGACAGTTTGGCGCCTGACGCCGCCTCCTCCTGCGCCGATGTTTCCTCCGACGTCGGACTCACGGGCGCACTGGGCGTCGGGATCGCTATAGGTTGTGTTACCACCTGGGGGAGCGATGGACTGGCCCCTCGTTTTAAAACGATCCGCGTCTGGCCGTCCACGATCTCCAACTCGCTCAGATCGTTGGACTTCATCATATCGATCAACTCTTTCACTTGTTCTAATTCCATCATCTCTATTCCAACTTCACGGAACTCAAATCTTTCGCCAGGCTGGTCAGTACCTTTGCCCCTCGTTTCGTGACCAGAACGTCGTCTTCTATCCGCATCCCGAACCGACCCGCTACATAGATCCCCGGCTCGATGGTGATCGCCATTCCTGCCCGCAGTACCTCTTTGGCCCCCCGCTTCGCGGTCTTCCTCGACGGTTTCAGAAACGGCGCCTCATGGATCTTCAGGCCCAGTCCGTGGCCGGTCCCATGACCATATATCGGCCACTTACTACGTTTCAGTAACTTTCGGGCCGCTCTATCTACCTGCTCCAGCGGAACGCCCTCCCTAATTTCCTCTATGGCAGCAAGTTGCGCTTCTAGCAACCTCTGATAGGCCTCGGCAAAAACAGGGCGGATTCTACCCCGCACAAAGCAGCGTGTCAAGTCGCTTCTGTACCCGTTGATCGTGGCGCCCCAATCGAACAGGATCGACTGATTCTGACGCCACTTCGCCTTACCCGGTACTGCATGGGGCTGCGCAGCATGGGCCCCCGCCGCCACGATCGTCGCAAACGCCGGCGACGTACTGCCCCGACGCGCCATCTCATAGTCCAGCCGCGCCGCCAACTCTCGCTCGGTTTGACCGATTGATGACTCCGCCAGAACGGTCGTCATGGCATCCTCGGCCACTCGTATCGCTTTACGGATTTGACCGATCTCGTAGCCATCTTTAGTTCGTCGCAGAATCGATACGAGCGATGGTATGGATCTAAGTCCCTTCGGGATCGATCGGCGATAAGAACGATAGGCGCTTAGGGTTATATGGTCAGCCTCGATGCCGATGGTAAACTTTTTTCTTCGTGGTTTCAGACGCTCTATAACTTCAACAACCGCTCCGGGCATGTCCTCTTTACGAAGATGAAGGGCCAGACCCGGACATTCCTCCCGCGCTTGAACCGTAAAGCGACTATCGGTGATCAGTACTCTCCGCTTGTCGGTCAGCACCAGCACGCTGTCTTCGCCGCTGAATCCCGTGAGATAACTCACGTCCGCTGGATCGACCACGATCAGCCCGTCCAACTGTCGCTCTCTCAACTCCGCACGACACCGCTTAACCCGTGCAGAAACAAATGACTTTAAACGTACATAGGACACGATTGCCCCTCCCTGTTTGGGACTGGTGAATTTCTCATTTCTCACAACTCACAACTCATAACTATCCACTTCTTTCGCCGGGTGGCATGCTCAAGTACTCTTGAGCATGGTTTTAAAAAACCGGGAGCACAGCGAACACCATAATTTTACATTTTACTTATTGATTTTTACATTGATTTCTTCGGGTGGCAGCCCCAAGCGAGTCCGCGAGCTTGAGGCTGGCTCTTTGGGCCGATAAGCTCCGAAGGAACGCTATATAAAAGCCCCCGGTGTCAACCGTGGGATTGAGTACCCTGTGAAATCGCTTTCGTATTCGTCCCCATTTGAAGCTCCCCGTGGTAACCGGGGGATAAGTCCCGAAGGGACGCCAGTATTTAACCGGAGTCGTAACAGGCTGTTCCGTAATGATTTTGGCATTTTGTTCCTGATTATACTGTCAATTTATTGTACTGCCAGCACATAATGAAAGGGAGTTCCTGATGGCATATCGATATGGAGATCGAAGGCAAATCGAGATGTTTCCGCCCTGCCTAAGGCTCTCTAGCAAAACGATGTCATTCCCGCGCAGGAATATCACCCCTGCGAAGGCAGGGATGCCGAATCCCGTTTTTTAACTTTTCCCTTTTCCCTTTTCCCTTGTTTTGAATCCGTGATTGTCCATCTCCTCCACCTTATCTGTGGTCTCTTCTTTTCTTTATCCTTCATCCTTTATCCTTCTCTTCCCCCTGGCTCCTATCTTTCTGAGCACTGAGAACTGAGAACTCCTATAAATTTTCCTTGCAGAATAGGGCCAATTATGATAAGATTAAGGTTTAATGATAATATAGGTTGAGGGAATTTAGGATTCCATTTTTTTACCTTCAGGGAAGGAGGTCTGATGGGCACAAGGCCGAGTCGATTCGTGATAATTGCTTTAACGATGGTATTTTGCGGGCCTTTATGGGCCCAAGACAGCGGCGGCGATGGCTCAGCCGAAAATTCCTTCCAAATCGCCAACCCCAACAACCTCGTCGAATTAGGCCAACACCCTGAAGACTGGGATAAATACTTTATTCTTACCATCGATCTTAATATGAATCTTGCTAAACCAAATTACTTTCCATCTTTTTCGGTTAAATATAAATCTGAGTCATTCATAGGATAGTCGCCCAAAAAGTAAAAGAAGTCATATAAATTGCTGTAAATAACTTCTCCATAATCAGAAAAATTAAAGCCATCAGTGTCTAGCTCAATATATTTCCCTTTATAACTTTCGTATTTGAAGATATCATGATCCCAGTTTAATGTAAATTTGGTACCATCAGTCGCTATCACTGCCAGCGGCGCAAATTCTTTCCTTAATTCTTTTGATTTTCTTGATAAGTTTCTTATCTTTCGGGATAATGCATACTCAGACTCGTCAATTTCAACAATCTCATCTACTAGCCTTACCTTCATACGAGAAATGTCATGAGGGATCCAATCTGAAAGGAATATGAATGTCGGGTCGAAAACTTTCTTGTTTTTTGTTAGTACACGACAAGGAAATGTCAGGGCTTTCGCTCCCGGTATAAAGCACGAGCTTCTTCCTCCAATTTTTTTAAGAGTTAACAGAAAATCTTCGTCCAATGGCAACGTTTTCTCATTCCAATCTAATACTAATTGTGCTTTATCTTCTGGAATCAGACACATAAAATCTCCAGGATTCAAATACCAACTTTGAGTACAGTTTGGGCAAACATATAAGAATCCCTGGCGAAGTGGCATAGGATTTGTGAATGTATCCCTATATTTTCGGTACTCTCTATAACTGCCGTCCTTTACCAACGCCCAATTGAATGCCATTGACTTTTTACCATCACATTTTGGACATTTCTTCATGGCAAATACTGCCTTACGGTCATTTTAAATATAGAAAAATCCAAGCTAAGGAATTTTAATAACAATGCAATATAATGCAATAATATTTAAAGGAATAGTAAAAAAACCCGCTGTTGAGTAATCATTATTCGACATTGCTAAACTTCTAAAATTAAACAGTTATAATGATTTTACTCCACGAGGAACTTTCATCGCGTTTAACGCTAGCCAACTGCCGACGGGATTTTGACGGGGTGTCCATCCTTCCCGCCGGAAGTCCAATATGCGAAAAACGCACCCTCCGAATCAGAATGAATCTCAGAAAGCAAAAATAACATTTATAAGCAAATCTATTTTTTTGTTGCGCCCTTGAGGCCTCGCCAAGTTAATCTGCGAAACTTGATATTCCTCTTACCGTAAACCGTAAACCACATACTACTCATTTTAACCTTCAACTCTTCAATCCTTCAACCCATTTACTCATTTACCTATTTACTCTTCCACTTCTTCTCTTCCTGAGCCCCGAGCCCCGAGAACTATGTAATGCTACTCCTTCCAATCGATAATCGCCACCGTAATATTATCGTGCCCTCCCGCCGCGTTGGCCGCCGCTATCAACTCCTCGCACGCCGACTGACTGTCGGAGTATTCCTGTAGTGTATGTTTTATATCCGGAACTTTCACCATATCCGTCAATCCATCGCTGCATAATAAATACCGGTCCCCCGCCTGCGTCGCAAACGTCCGCACGTACGCCCGCGCCTGATCCTCCATACCCACGTAGCGCGTGATTTGCCCCTGGGCCTCATGATCTTTCGCCTCCTCTTCCGTGATATCCCCATTCCTCACCAACGACCCCACCACCGAATGATCCCGCGTCTTCTGCGTCAATCTACCCCGTCGCAATACGTACATCCGACTGTCACCCAGATTCGCCACGTACACCCTGTTTTTACAAAACAA
Source organism: uncultured Pirellulales bacterium (assembly GCA_964574885.1). Lineage (GTDB taxonomy): Bacteria > Planctomycetota > Phycisphaerae > Sedimentisphaerales > SM23-30 > JAFGFX01. The sequence goes on along the minus strand of CAZNQT010000016.1, from coordinate 16,234 downwards.
ACCCAATACCAGCGTTGCTCCCATCCCTTTGTATCCCGATTCGCTTTCGCCCTCCAGTGCCATTTGCCAGCTCAGTTCGGCGATTATGCGTTTCAGCAGCCTGCGCACGGCGCGAATACTGTCCGATCGGAGGTGATGGAGGCCGTTTTCGATCATGTAGGGTAGGTCTTCGACGACGATCTTGCTGGCCAATTCTCCGCCCTGGTGGCCTCCCATGCCGTCGGAAACGATAAATAACCCTAACTCCTGGTTTACCAAGAACTTATCTTCGTTTTCCGAGCGTAGTTTACCTACGTCCGTAGCGGCGCTCCAAGAGAACGGCAAGGGACGGTTGTCGAACGAATCACCAGATTCCATAATCATGGCCAACTCCTCAAGGCGATTGCATTATCATCGGATGTTTATCATGCCGCATTTGGTACTACCAAATCAGGGCGACGGATGACTAAATTCCGGTTCATTTAGTTATCGGTCTTTGATTTTATCGGTAAATATGCGTAAAAATCCGGTATTTTTGTGAGAACTTAACCATATCCTATGCCCTATATGGATTATTCCATATAATATCAATGCCTTTTGTGGGAATTATATTATAATAGCAGAAATGGAAATCTCGATAAGGTAAAATGACGTAACTAGTGAGTGAGAAAAATGTTGAAGAAAAAATTACCCAAATGGGATGATCCCGGACACGAGAATCACCTGTGTTATCTGGTTAATATGCGATTTCTGGAAAGCGATCTGCAGAAGTTCAAGGAACTGGTCAAGGATCCGAAATATATCTGTGAGCACTGCGGTCGGTTGGCAGGTAGCAAGGACCGTCTTTGTCAGCCAGTAAAATTGTAAATATTTTATTTACATATATTTATATAAATTCCATATACCGAAATTCATTCCCTATTCCATCAATGGGGGATTTTTTTTATTTTTTTAAAAAAAGGGCTTGACTTACTCGCGAATATAGTTTACTATTCCGATTGAATTAGTTGATATTAAAATATGTCAATAAAAAGTACCTTGCATAAGCAGATAAGAATTTGGAGAGACATAGATTGTTGGTATCGCAGAAAAGTCAATATGCCTTACGGGCGATATTTGAGTTGTCCAAGCGATACGGACAAGGGGTAGTCCGGATCGCCGATATAGCGCAGGCCCAAGCGATCCCAGTGCGGTTTCTGGAGGTGATTCTGAATCAGCTTAAGCAGGGCGGATTTGTGAGTTCTCAGAGGGGTAATCAGGGCGGGTACATGCTGGTTCAGCGACCGGAGGAGTTGACCGTAGCGGAGGTGCTGGAAACGATCCAGGGGCCGATCGGCGCGATCGGCTGCATGCTGGAAAGCAATAAGGGCGAGGAAGATTGTCCCCTGTTGGGGGACTGTGTATTCATGTCTATGTGGGAGAAGGTCAGCGAAGCCATTTCCGACGTCCTGGATACCATGACGTTTGGCGAGTTGGTAGAACAGGATCAGCAGCGTATGGGTATGCGGGCCAACAACTACTGTATCTAAACCGGCATTGAGATTCGGAAGTTGGAATTTAGCGCGCGGTTATAACTAGTATGGCTATAGGAATAATAGTATATAGTTCAAGCAACCACAGCAAAGAAGCGAGTACGTATTCTTTCGAAGATAAAACGGCGCGGCCTTTGGCCTCAGACAAAATTTCATCGCCGAAGAGACAAAGAAAAAAGGTAAAAGTGAAAAGGTAAAAGTAAAAATGGAATCCCACTATCGTAGTGTAATAAAGGCGCTGAGTTGGCGGTTTTTGGCTACCCTGATCACCGTCATTATCGCGTTGATCGTAACGGGTCGGTTCGGATTCGCCGCCAAGATCGGATTGGCGGATACGATTATTAAACTGGCGGTTTATTACGCCCACGAGCGGATCTGGGATAATCTGAAATACGGCCGGATGAAACCGCCGGAGTATGAGATATAAAAAGGCAAAAGGCGGAAGACAAAAGGCAGAAAGCGGAAGGCGGAAAGGCAAAAGATAAAAATATATACGGATTTAAAGTATTAATAAAAAAAATGGTTTTTTTATTAAAGTGATAAGGAGAAATTTATGTCGTTAGTTGAAAGAATGCGGGAAGAACAGGACATTCGATATCTGGTCGAGAATTTACATTATGCCCAGAAGGTGGATCGGGCGTTAGCACTGATTCGGGAGGCGTACGAAGAGTACGGGGACCGGTTGGCGGTGGCCAACAGTTTGGGTAAGGATTCGGTGGCGGTGTGGCATCTGGCCAAACAGGTCAGTACCCACATTAAAGGTTTTATCGTTACCACCCGGTTCAAGCCACCGGAGACGGTGCAATTTATGCACGAAGAAGTGGAACGGTACCCGGAACTAGAGATCTTTAAGAACGAGGCAAAGATACCCGGCGACTTATACAAGACGGATCCGGATCGCTGCTGTGATTTACTGAAGGTGGAGCCTACGCGTCAGGCGATCGAAGAGATGGAGGTGGAATGCTGGGTGACGGGTCTGCGGTGCACGGAAGGTCGCACGCGTACGGACTACCGGGAGATCGAGCAACGGGACGAGGGGCTAATCAAACTGAATCCGATCCTGATCTGGTACGAGCGAGAGATCTGGCAATACCTGTCATTGAATCGGGTACCGGTGAATCCGCTGTATGCCAAGGGATATCGTTCGTTAGGCTGCGGACCGTGCACGCGAATCACGACGGCACCGGACGAGCGTGCCGGCCGCTGGATCGGTACGAGTAAATGCGGCGGCGAATGTGGGATTCATACCCGATCTTTGAAGGCGCAGGAAAGCCAAGCGTAGAAGTAAAATGACGAATGACGAAATCAGAATGACGAATCAATGACGAATAATCGAATGACGAATATAGATAGATGGATGAAGTTATGCCGAATAGATTTTATCGTTATTACAAGACTTGTTCATTTTCGACAGGAAAACCCTATGATTGGTACAGCGGAAAAAACACGGGAAATCATCCTGTTTCCCTGCAAGCGGATACCGACAGAGGCACGCGAAGCGCGGCTGCTGGGATTGTATCCGCAAACACAGGAAGGACTCTGGATGCAGCGGGTAAAGATACTGGGAGGCGTATTGGAAAGCAAGCAGTGGAAGGGACTGGCCCAAATCGCTCGGCACTATACCCAGAGCCAGCGATTACATTTGACGACGCGGCAGGACATCGAGATTCATGATGTGCCCGGCGCGAGGATTCCGTCGGTCCAGCGAGCCTTAGCTGCATTGCAATTAAGCAGTGTAGGCGCATGCGGGGATACACTGCGGAACATAACGGTGTGTCCGTGTTCGGGGGTAATGGCCGGCACAGTGGATATGTTGGAAGCGGCGTGGGCGATTCGGCGAGACCTGGAAAGTCTGGACGAAATCTATTCGCTGCCGCGGAAATTTAAGCTTTCGCTGTCTTGTGGTCGGGAGGATTGCAGCAGTCAACCGTGGATACATGATTTGAGTTTTGTCGCAGAACGACAGTACGGGATCTGGGGATGTAAGGTGATAGGAGCAGGTTCGCTCGGCGCTCGTCCCCAGCCTGGGATCAAGTTAATCGACTGGATTCCGGTCGAATCCGTCCCGGCGTGCGCGCGGGCGTCGGTACACCTATTTCATCAGTTGGGCGATCGCCGGAATCGCAGCCGCGCGCGCTTACGACATGTACGGGAACAATTGGGAAACGGGGAGTTCATTTTACGGTTTAGAGAAGCATTCGAGCGAGAAAAACAGAAATCGCCCACGGAAAAAATATATCTGCAAGAGACGATCCATCGCTTTACCGAAGTAATGCGTTTGCAGTTTGCAAACGGGGATGTACGTAGCGAGGAAGCGGAAGCGTTAGCCGCCATCGCCGCGCGAAAAGAATACACGTTACGAATTGCCAACCAACATCAGGTATGGATTTTCAGCCGAGACGCGAAACCACTTCGCAACCTACCCAACGAATACCACGCCCTTGAGGACGCCGCCCGCTCCCAACCTACGATTGTAGCGTGTCCGGGCAAGCGCTCGTGTAAACGGGCCTTAGCGGATACGAACGAATTGGCCAATCGAATACGCCGGGAGTTCGGCGGTAAAGAATTCCAGGACCTGACGGTGTGCATCTCCGGCTGTCCAAATGGCTGTGCCCACAGCGCCGTCGCACCCATCGGCCTGGTGGGAGTGCAAATCCATCAGGAAGGTCAAAGAAAACAAGCTTATAACCTGTTCGTGAACGGCGGTATGGGACGAGATGGTAAACTGGCTTCCCCTTTGGCAAGCAAGTTATCCGGCGAAGAAGTCATCGAAGTTATCAAGAACCTGCATCCGGGTGCGTATTCAACTACCACCCAATCCCGAACGCGAGGAAGGGATCAGATAAAATGACGAATGACCGAATTACGAAAAGATAAACCCTCACCCGTCACCGCCGTTTCTCTACAAGCGGCCTGGATTGAAGAGGGGTGTAATGTGTACACGATAGTTACAGTAGTCTGCTTATTGAGAGTCAAAGATTCCAAGGGGAACGTATGGCTCGGTGGAGCAGGCGGTTCGCGGAGGGATCATTAGGGAACTGTTCTCGGTGCGGATCCCAGCGTACCTTTCGTCCGAGCAACATGGCGATGTTGCCCAAATGGCATACCGTTACCGAGCGATGTCCAATCTCCACGGGAGTAATAGTTCGGGCGCGGGTTTTGACACAATCGAGAAAATCTCGCCTGTGCCCCTGCCGATGATCACCCGCCGGTTGGGGTAAGTGGATTTCGTTGAGACCGATTTTTTCCTTCACCAAATCTTTCGGATGGGTTTTAAGTCCGCTGCGCGTAACGTGCACCCAGCCGTCCTCGCCGATCCACTTAACTCCCTGGGCGTAATGATTGTTACTACCCACCTGCATTACGACTCCGTTGGCGTAGGTACAGGTAAAATCGTAATCGTAGGCGGCATCCCATAATCCGTCGGAGGGGAAGAGGCCTTTGCCTTCCACGATAATCGGTCCGGTATCGTCTGTTCCCATGCCCCATTGGGCGATATCCACATGATGGGCGCCCCAATCCGTGACCTGCCCGCCGGAATAATCGAGTATCCAGCGGAAGTTCCAGTGACAGCGTTTTTCGGTATAAGGCGCCCAGGGCGCCGGTCCGAGCCACATCTCATAATCTAATTCCGGAGGGACGGTCATCACCGGTTGGGGCTCAATTTGATACACCGTGGGTTGGCCGCCGCCGGGATTGAAACCGATCCCAATGCCGACCTCCACTTTCTGCAACCTGCCGATGCGCCGGTTCCGCACCAGTTCACAGGCAAAACGGAAATGAGCCGTGGAACGTTGCCAACTGCCCGTCTGCCAAACAATATTATACCGTTTGACCACGTCGCAAAGCGATTGTCCCTGGGCAATCGTCAACGCCAACGGCTTTTCGCCGTAAATATCCTTACGTACCTGTGCGCCGAGGGCAGCGATGCCGGTGTGCCAGTGGTCCGGTACGGCAATACACAAGGCGTCGATATCATTACGGGCAATAAGTTCGCGAAAATCATGGTAGGAAGCACAATCCCGGTTCTGATAGCGTTGGTTGATTTCGTGGACCGCCGCCTGTCGGCGTTTCGCATCCACGTCACACACCGCCAGGATCCGACAATCCGGTTCCAGTAAAAATCCCTTTACATGTCGCATCCCCATACTGCCGAGTCCGATCATCCCCAGGGTGATTTGTCGGCTTGGCGCCGGTCGAGGGGATTGTCCCATCACAGTCGCCGGCACCAAGTAGGGTACGGCATACGTCGATACGATGTTTCGCAAGAAATTCCGTCGATTTATCTTCGTGCGATCTTGTTTCATGATTTATCTATTTTAACCAGTACTAATTGTGAAAATTTCTGCAAACATGCCTAAGCTTCGCGTAGGCATGCCACCCAAACGGTGTGAACCGGGTGTTTATCATACTGTTGTTTAGTTTGGTTATCCGTCCCCCGCTTTCCAGCGGGGGTTACTCTATCCCTCCGAAATCAGTACATCCAGGTTTCATTTTGTTGCGGTGCGGGCTTCTTTGAGCATCTGGATCCAGACGCCGATATAATGCCCGTGATCGTGATAGGTCCGGCCGCTCACCAGGTTGCCGTCCACGACGCAGGGTTCATCGACAAAGATGCCGCCACAGACCTCCAGATCGAACTTACATTTCGGCACGGTCGCCATCCGTCGCCCCTTAACGCAACCGGCATACGCCGGGATTTCCACACCGTGACACACACAAGCGATGGGCTTGTTCTCGGTAAAAAAGTGTCGGGTGATCCGGATCAGATCCTCATCGTAGCGCAGGTATTCGGGAGCCCGACCGCCGGAGAAAAAGATGCCCAGATAGTCCTGTGGATTCACCTCTTTGAACGCCACGTCGGCTTCAAGGGTGTATCCTTCCCATTCCTTAGTGATGGTCCAGCCGGGTTTGATTTCGTGCATGACCATTTGATAGCGTTGTTTTTGCGGACCGGCCACGACCGGTACGAAACCATCCTCCTGCAAACGATAATAAGGATACAGGGTGTCCATGGTTTCCACGGCATCGCCGACTATAATGAGTACTTTGCTCACGTTTTGCTTCCTTTCGCTAAACAGGTTTCCAGATAGCGTCGCGACCGGTTAATTTCGGCGGTTACCTGAGCCGCGGTAGGCAGAATCGGAATCCCCCGCGGCACCGGATGCATGAAAATCTCGGTCCAGCCTTGATAGTTGATTTTCGGCAACGCCTGCAGGATCGGGTGAAAATCCAGTTTCCCCCGGCCCGGCAGTTGCAACAGTTCCTGCACTTTGGGCAGCTTCTTATGACATCCCATGCCGTACTGCCAAGCATAAAAATGCACCAGCCGTTTTCCCAATTCTTCAATCAGCCCGGCGATCCGTTTCGAATCCTGCGGTAAATGATACGGCGCCAATGCGATCCCTAAATGCCGAGATTTGACAAACTCCATCAGCCAGCGCATTGAGTCCGGCGATTCAATCAGATTGTTCGCGTGATTTTCGATCCCGATGATAATTCCGTGCTCCCGGGCTCGTTCCACGTGCGGCTTGAGAAGTTCGGCAAATTCCTTCACCGCTGCCTTGAGAGCCTGGCCCGTGAGGTTTCGAGGGCCTTTACCGCCGCAGATCAACATTTTCCCGCCGAGTTGTCGGGCAATCTTCATTTCGTCCTGCAGACGAAACGGGCCTAAATCATAATGGGTGAAAATTCCCAGCCGTACCTGATGTTTTTTCAGTAAAGCGGCAAACGCTTCTATTCCCATCTCGGAGATTTGCTCGCGCTGATTGCCGTGCGACAGAGGCCAGATGTCAACATATTCCGCTTCGGTTTTACAAACCTCCGGTACGATCTCCGCCAGCTTCATTTTACCGTACAGACTGGAACCCAGGATATAGCGCAAGCGAAACGGTGCTTCCGACGCGGATAACGTTCGCACTGCTAACCAGGAAACGGCTGCTCCCGCCGTCAGCCGGTGATAAAATTCCCGACGATGAATCTTTTGCTGTGTCATGATACAATGGCAGTATCGATTTTGATTATACACCTTATGCCAACTTGGCACTTATGAGGTTCGGATCGTTCTCCTGAGCCTGCCGTGTTGTTATATAAAAACTATTATAAGATACTTACACTGGCAGATACCATAAAGGGATAAATCCCAAGGATTGCTTTATCAAAGCAAGGAATAAATAAAATCTGATTTTTAAAATCTCTTAAGTGCTTTTGATATAAATATTTAGATTCATTTCTCGGGTATGAGGCCATCCGTAATTCCTATCTTTTCGATAGAAATAATTTGACTTCCGCAATAGTAGGACTAAACTAATCCTAGATGAAGCGGATAGCCGGATTGTTGGCTACCAGAGGATGGAATTATGAGCTTATTACGACAGAATACGGATTATGCTTTGCGGGTGATGGTACATTTGGCAGATAGCGATGTGAATGGCTGTATTTCCGCCCGGACGTTAGCCAGAGAACAGGATATCTCCTATCAGTTTGCCTGCAAGATTTTACAACAATTGCATGAGGCAAAGTTGGTGGACAGTACGATGGGACCGAAAGGAGGCTATCGACTCAGCCGACCAGCAAATGAGATCACGATGCGGCAGGTGATCGAAGCGGTTCAGGGCCCCGTCGATTTGAATCGGTGCATGAAAGGTCTGGCCACCTGCCCCCGTCAACCCTGCTGCCCCGTTACGGAAAAACTAGCCATTCTGCAGGGACGGATAGAAGACTATTTAGAACATATAACCCTGAACCAACTTACCAGTAACTGTCAACCTGGGGACAAGTCAGAGAAAGCACCATCAGAGATGTCACGGAATGCAATCCAGGCGATAGGATGTGAACATGACTGAAACAAATCAAAGAAACTTACCCGGAACCGATGGAGAGCTATCCGCCCAGACCCAAGATTTGAAACACTTGGTGGAATACGCGAAAAATTCCATCGTCAGCCGAGCCATCATAGATAAATCCGCAGGCACGATCACCATATTCGCCTTTGACGCCGGACAAGGATTGAGTGAACATCAGGCGCCTTTCGATGCCGCCGTTGTCCTTCTGGACGGCAGCGCCTGTATCACCCTCGGCGGCAAAGAACTAAAGGCGCGGGCGGGACAGATCGTAATCATGCCCGCTCATGTCCCTCATGCTCTGCGGGCGGAGGAGCCCTTCAAAATGATGCTGATTATGATTAAACAAGAATGATGCATATCCTTTACACAAGAAGAAGATCGGTAGGAACTTCGGTTTATAAACGCACCATCTCTATAAGGAAAGGAATAGATTTATGAGTATGTTCTGCTACCAATGTGAACAGACGGCCCAGGGAACGGGGTGTACGGCGCATGGCGTGTGCGGGAAGGATCCGGAAACGGCGGCGTTGCAGGATCTCTTGCTCCATGCCCTCATGGGAATTTCCATGTATGCCCATCGCGCACGGCAATTAAACCGCAGCGACAGGGAAATCGATGTGTTTACCCTCAAAGCGCTCTTTGCCACCCTGACCAACGTGAATTTTTCCCCGGAACGTTTTCAGCGTTACATTCACAAAGCGTTCGAATTAAGCGGCAAGGCGAAAGTGTTATACGAGTCGGCCTGCCAACAAGCCGGGCAGGAACCGGAGATGCCGGCGAAATCGGCCGCCTGTGAGCCGGCGAACGATATGGCCGGCCTGATCCGGCAGGGCGAAAACGTGCGGATTGATAATCGTTTCGCCGCTGAGGGAGAAGATGTAGTGGGTTTGGAAGAACTGATTACGTACGGTTTGAAGGGAGTGGCGGCGTATGCAGATCATGCCCAGATTCTCGGTCAGGAAGACGACGCTGTGTACGCGTTCTTCCATGAGACGCTGAACACGCTGGCGCAGAGGAATCATACGGCGGAAGCGCTGCTGCCGCTGGCCTTGAAGGTGGGCCAGGTGAATCTGAAGGTGATGGAGATGCTGGATACGGCGCACACGAGCGCCTACGGACATCCGGAACCGACGCCGGTGCGGATCACACCCGTTAAAGGCAAGGCGATCCTGGTTTCGGGCCACGACCTCAAAGACCTGGAAGAACTCCTCAAACAAACCGAAGGCAAAGGGATTAACATTTACACGCATGGCGAAATGCTGCCGGCGCACGGGTACCCCGGATTGAAAACGTATAAACATCTGGCAGGCAATTATGGCGGCGCCTGGCAGGACCAGAGGCGGGAATTCGATGAGTTTCCCGGTGCGATTTTGATGACTACCAATTGTATCCAAAAACCGAAGGGCAGTTACGAAAGTCGTCTGTTCACCAGCGGCGTAGTCGGCTGGCCGGGCGTTACGCATATTGAGGATCGAGATTTTACGCCTGTGATCGAAGCGGCGCAACAGGCGGAAGGATTCGCCGAAGACGGCGAGGAAAAAACAATAGTAGTCGGTTTCGGTCATAATGCCGTGATGGGCGTGGCGGATAAGGTCGTCGAGGCGGTTAAGGCCGGGCAGGTAAAACACTTTTTCCTGATCGGGGGCTGCGACGGCGCCAAGCCGGGTCGGAATTATTACACCGAACTGGCCGAAGCCGTTCCCGACGATTGCGTGATCCTGACGTTGGCGTGCGGAAAGTATCGCTTCAATAAACTCGAATTCGGCGATATCGGCGGTATCCCGCGCCTGCTGGATATCGGGCAGTGCAACGACAGTTTTTCAGCTATCCAGATCGCCCTCGCCCTGGCCCAGGCCTTTAATTGCGACGTCAACGATTTACCCCTCTCGCTCGTGATTTCCTGGTTCGAGCAGAAAGCGGTCGCCATCCTGCTCACGCTACTGCACCTAGGTATCAAAGACATTCGCCTGGGCCCGTCCCTGCCGGCGTTCGTCAGTCCGAACGTACTGAACGTGCTGGTGGAGAAATTTGAAATCAAGCCCATCGGCGCCGTCCAGGAAGACCTGGCCGCTATGTTGAAATAAAAGTTGTGAGTTGTGGGTTGGGAGTTGTGAGTATAGAGATTTTAGCAACTCCGCCCTCGGAGGTGACTTGACGAAACGCTTCGCCGAGGGCGGCAGAGCTATAGGATGAAATATGGCGATACGAAATATAGTTAAGATTGATGAAGAAAAATGTAATGGTTGCGGTCAGTGCGTGACGGCGTGCGCAGAGGGGGCGATTGCAATCATCGACGGCAAGGCTCGGTTGGTGAGCGAGATCTATTGCGACGGCCTGGGGGCGTGTCTGGGGACGTGTCCGCAGGACGCTATCACGATTGAACAGCGGGAAGCGACGGACTTCGACAAGGAAGCGACACAGCAATACCTTGCTCAGCAGGCCCAAAAGGGATCGGCGAGTTCCGCCGCCGCCGGGGCAGGCGCCGAAGGAAAAGCGGGAAGCTTTGTCTGTCCCGGGTCGCGGGCGCTGAAATTGCAACCAAAACCGAATCCAACCGCTCCGGTGCAATCATTAGGTGGATCGGTTCCGTCGCAGTTGGCGCAGTGGCCGGTGCAGTTGCACCTGGTATCGCCCCAGGCGGCGTATTTCCAGAATGCCGAGTTGCTGCTGGCGGCGGACTGCGTGCCGTTTGCGATGGGAGATTTTCACAGCCGGGTTCTTCAGGGACGGGCGATTGCGGTAGGGTGTCCAAAGCTGGATAATTCGGAATTTTATATCGAGAAATTGGCGGAAATTATTAAAGCGAACGACCTTAAAAGTCTCTCGGTGATTCACATGGAGGTGCCGTGCTGTTTCGGTTTGACACATATAGCTAAAGAAGCAATCGCGAAATCGGGATCGAGTTTGACCTTCGAGGACGTGACGATTTCACTGCAGGGCGAAATTACCAAGACGGAAACGGTGAGCGTTTAACTGTCGATACTATTTCTTTAACCACGAAGGGCACGAAGGACGCGAAGAAATTTTTAACAGGATAACAGGATATGAAAATAGGTGTGCGATGCACGCTCCAGCGAACAACGTTGATCAGGTGGCTTCGCCGGCGCGATACTTAATCACGCGCACTTTCTCTAAGGTCACCAATCCTTCCTCGACCATCTGATCGATGTGCGGCAGCAATTCGTCGATCTTCTCCCTGGCATCGACGATCTCGATAACGATGGGCAGATCCTTGGAGAGGCGCAGAATCTTGGCCGTATGCATACGGCTGTGAGCGCCGAAGCCCATCGGCCCACGCAGCACCGTCGCACCGGCAATATGCAGTTCTCTGGCTTTGAGCACAACGGCCTCGTACAGGGGTTTTCCGTCCCATCGGTCCGATTCCCCGATGAAAATACGAAGCAGCCAACCGTCTTCCGGAATTTTCATGTATTGCGCCCTCTCTCTATGAACCGTAGATCGCGACCGCCAGTCGCGCGCCCAGCCATGCCGCCGTCAAGCCCAGCCCGTTGCTGAGCAGCAGATTCAACGCCGCCAAGCCAAATTGACCATCATCGGTGAGCGTGATCGTTTCATATCCGAAGCTGGAGAAGGTGGTATAGCCACCCAGCAGGCCGACCAGAATTGCTAAACGGTACTCCTCGCGGATGAGTAAGGGGCCCGTGAACAGCGAGGCGAGGAAACCGATGGCTACGCAGCCCATGACGTTGACGGCGAGCGTACCTGTAGGGAAAGAACCATTGCTCAATCGCTGCATCCAGCCGGATAAACCGTATCGCAACAAACATCCGCATCCGCCTGCAAAAAAGATCAATGCCAGTTGAAACATAATCGGCCCATTCTCAGCCGGCCTCTGGTCCTTTCATTCCTGGTCAGGGACAGCCGGCTCACGACCCTACCAGAGCATTGGTAGGAGTCATCAGGCCCACCGGGCCGGTTTAAAGGCGAACTCCATCGCCACTGGTCATTCTCGGGGAAAGGATAGAGTGTAGAGCAGATATGGTCAAGGGGAAAAATAGGTAGTCGGGTAAGTGAGTAGATGAGTAAAAGAGTAGAAGAGTTGAAAGTTGAAGGTAAAAAAAGACTGGTTTACGGTTTACGAGTGAGGGTTTAATGGATGAGTTTTACCAAAAAGTGAAATACGGCAAAGCTGTCTGACCTCAAAGGTCTAGGGGGATTTTGCGGCATTTAGGTATTCGCTGAGCAATTCGAGATTGCGGCTGAAGACGGCACTGGAAATGTAGGGAGTATTCGGTTTGAATTTGGGCTGTCCGACCAGGGCTTCGCCGCGATAGACGCTAACCCAGCGGCCCTGCTTATCCAGCGATTTGATTACCTGACGTACCTGTCGCTCGAGTTCTTTGGGAGAAGGGCCTTTCGTATCCACGGCATTGCGTTTGAGCCGTTTGTATTGCCGGTCAATGTCCGCCAAACGCGATTCGATCTTCCAGCCATAGTGGCTGGGCAGTCGAGAGTCATCATACGTTAATATATACTCTTTCCCCCGTCGGAACATATAGAGCGGTCGGTTCGTTTTCAGTTCCAGGAAGCGAGGCAGTCTGCCGTCAGGCAGCCGCGAACGGTTTAGATAGGCCAGCGCACGGGGGATGGGTTCCAGATACTTTGGGTCCTTGGTAATGCGATATATTTCCATCAAAGTATCGAGGGTTTCCTGCGATTCATCGCCGGCAATTGCGGGTGGTTCGAACTTCCGGGCCCAGATGGGATTCATATCGTAGTTATACTGCTGCGCCCATCCCGGCTGTGGTTCGGGCATCTGCGCCAAAAGCAGAAAATCCCCTACCTTCTTCAGAGCGATTAAAAACCGCTTTTCCTGATAGATCTGATAGGCGTCTTTCAGCATCTCTGTTATATAGCCGCACACGTTATCGTTCAGAGTGTACATGTCCCAGTAGTTCTTGATCCGCCCTTCCGTACGCCAGTCATAATTGGGGTAACTCGCCTTGATAATCCGCTGTCGCGGCGCCGGCCCCGTCCAGACCTGTGGAAATCCGCCATTGGGAAACTGGGCGGCGAGCATGGCATCAAGCGCATACGTAGCCGATTCGTGGATTTTTGGATTTCGAAAACCGAGGGCTTTATCGACCCGGATCATCAATTGGATCGCCGCCTGACTCTGGCCGTCGTCAAAGGAGGAATTATTCTTGCCGCCTCCTTTGCCGTTACGATACTGAGCCACGCGCCCCCGGGGATTAAAATCGATCATGTTGGTCCAGCCGCCTGATTTGAGTTGCCCGTACACGAGAGCTTCGGCGGCGTCCTGGGCGGCGTTCAGGTAAAAACTGTCCCCCGTTGCCTGATAGGCTTTCAGGTACGCCATCCCGACCGTTGGCGTTCCGGGCGGCTGCACCCAAATCTGCTCCGGAGTGGCCACTCCCTCTCCCCAACGTTGTTTTAGATCCACGCTGTAATAATAGACATACCCGCCCCGGAATGCTACCCGGTTGCGATAAAATTCAACCGCCTGGTGCATCGCCGTAGTTGCTCGTTGTGGCAGCGCGGAATCCGGATTCTCGGTAGAAAAACCGACGGCGGTTAGAAACAGTATGAGTAGATACGATCTGGGATTTCCTATAGACAATTCAAACCTCCGAATTTTCCAAAGTATAATTTAATCATTCTATATGTTGAAATCTACGACTCCATTATACTAAGATTTATGCAAACACCGACACAATTTTTATTGAACCAGGCGGACGACAATAAAAAATTACCCATCTTGCCTAATCCAAACAACTTCGGATGGCATCGATATAGGTGAAGAGGAGGTCGATTTCGTGGCGGCAGAAGATCTGGAGGTTCTCGCATAAATCGGCGGTCAAACTGACGGCATGGTCGCTGTTTTGCACCAGTTGCTGTAACTCCGTCAGAGCAAAGGCGCCCGGCTGCAGGACCTCGAGATAGCGATGTAATCTTTCATATAAAATCTCTGCATCCGATACATTGACGCTATCGTGGATGGAGCGACCGAAGAGGTTTTCCAGTTCGACGCCGTCGATGTTCTCGACGATGGCGGCGGGATTGAGTTTTCCGGAAACGATGAATTGCCTGAACTGCTGAGTGACATGCTGATCCATCAGGGCGGCCATCCCGGATAAAACGAAGGAGCTGCGATGGGGAAAGAGTCGTCCCAGCAGCAACTGTCCGGTTTCAATTTCGGAGGTGATCAGTCGCTCTGAGACGTGATATCGCAGTGGTTCGCGTAGGAGATCGATGGCGGTAAAACCCTGTTCAGGGTGGACGTCGGCGACTTCGTAGAGGCTGAGTACGAAATTGAGACAATCCTCGACGTTAGCCCGTTCCTCGTCGCTTAGTTTATCAGTATTCTGCCGGAGCCAGAATTCAGCGGGGGTGGCGTCCAGGTCCGGGATGTAGTAGTCATAGACGAACCATTCCAGACAGCGTCCGACGACTTCAAGCTGTCCTTCGTAGCCTCCCAGTTCGGCCGGATCGGCGCCGCAGAAAAAGGTATATTGGGCCCGCTGACGGTATGTACTGATATGAGGATCCTGGATGGCTTCGGTGGAAATGCGTTCGAGGATAGCCAGCCGCTTGGGCAGCGACGGCAGACGCACCGCTTCCGATCCGTGAGAGGGGAAATCTGAAGAATAAGGCTCTTTCGGCGGCATGCGAGAATCCTTTCTCAATCAGGCAACTGGATCCATCCCTAACTTAGCTATATATCCATAGTTGAACGGACTCGGTAAGTCAAGCTGATTCTCTATTCAAATAGGGTAAGCAATCCAGTAGAAATTAAGATAACTATCTGTAAACACTAGCCTTAGGTAAAAATCAGGCTTGACGATCATAGAGGTTGAAATTGGGTGCAGTATTGCAGTACCATAGAACGTTAGGAATGCAGGAGTACAAGTTGTGCGACAAGGAACACATTTATGGTATATTCCAAGACCCACAGCCCAGAGTTTCACTGGACATATTCAGAGCAAGCAAATTCCAATCCATCTCTAATTCAAACGAGGAGACGAACATGACTCAATCCAAGGACAAGACTAATGTGAATCGTCGGCAGTTTCTCAAGCAGAGCGGCTCGCTCGCCGCCGGTGCGGCAGTACTCGGGAGTATCCCGAGCAGCGGCGTCTATGCCGCTGAGGATGAAACGATCCGCCTGGCGTTGATAGGTTGCGGTCATCGCGGCAACGGCGCCGTCAGCAATGCGCTATCGGTACCGGACAGCCGACCGGTCAAACTGTATGCTCTGGCAGATCTTCTGGAGTCAAAAATTGAAAATTCACTTAAATCGCTTCGGAAAATACACCATGACAAAATCGATGTCACCGCCGATCGTAAGTTCATCGGCTTTGACGCCTATCGCAAGGCCGTTGATATTCTCCGTCCCGGCGATATAGCGTTGTGTACGACGCGGGCCTACATCCGACCGGTGCACGTGGAATATGCCATCCGTAAGGGGATCAATGTGTTTATGGAAAAACCGTTCTCCCCCGATCCAGTCGGTCTGCACCGACTGCTCCGGGCAGGCGAGATGGCAGCTAAGAAAAACGTGAAGGTCGCCGCCGGTCTTCAGTGTCGTCACTCGCCGGCACGTCAGGCGCTGATCGAGAAAATTCGGGCGGGCGAGATGGGTGAAATCCCACTGGTTCGGGCAAACCGGCTGGGGGGCGCCGGCTGGCTCGGCGATCAGGGTAAAAACGCCAACAAACTAATGAGTCAACTCCAGTTCGGCAGGATTCATTTATTCTGGGTCGGCTCGGGGCACATGATAGATAATCTGATCCACCAGATCGACGAGTGCTGCTGGATCAAGGATTCCTGGCCGGTGACGGCGGTCGGTCTGGGCGGTCGGGTACCGCACAGTAAGGACCACGGACAGAACATTGA
>CAZNQT010000015.1:0-21094 GCA_964574885.1 uncultured Pirellulales bacterium | reverse complement strand
ACCGCCTATGGCAACGACGTCATCAACTGGCAGTCCGACGCGCCCACCCCGGGCCGGGATAATGATACCTAAGTTACTACTAACTGACCTTCCTCTCCTTGTTTAATAGATCCTTACGGACTACTAATAGTCGTCCCTGAAAAAGTCGGATCATGCAGCGAAGGTATTTGGGGAACCGGGAGGGGGCGTGTTCGAGGCTGGATTTGAATTCGCCATATACCGGCGGGCTGTTTCCCGGACGATTCTAAATTTCCCGATGATCCACCGATGGGACCTGCCATACAGCTTCTATCTTGCGGCAATGATTACCTGGATGGTGAAAAGTAACCTAGGACAGATTAATCCAAGTTGTTATGTGAGTTCACGAGAAAACGGCTTCGAAAAATAGAAGTCATTGATAGTTTAAGATGAATCAAGTAAAATTATTTTAATGGAAACGTTTGGATTATGTTTAGTAAATAGTTAAATGAGGAAAGTCAGATAAACAGTACTCCAAAGATCGGAAGAGCCTGGGGATAAGTTTTTTAGAGATGAGATTAGGGGTAAAATAAGAGGCATGGCTAGGAAGGAAAAGAGATACAAATTAGAATCTCTCTCCGATGAAGAAATTTTGCAGTGTCGGATTCGCGATTTGGGATTGGAGATAGAGGGTTCGGAATTGGAGTCGCTGGTTTTGGAGTTATATAAAGAGTTAGATGCGAAGGAGATAGGGTATCATCCTCCGTGTTATCTGGCAGACGAGTGGCTGACGCCGGATCGGGAGCCCATCATCGGAATTCCTTTTTGTCTGGCCCATCCCCGTCTGAAAGAGATCGAGAAGAAGATAATGCTGGAAGTGGAGGGGGGTACGAAGAGAGATTGCTTGCGCTTGCTGCGTCACGAGTGTGGTCATGCGTTAAATTATGCCTATGAATTGTATAAGAAGACGCAGTGGCGAAAATTATTTGGGCCATTTTCCGCGAAATATTCGGATACCTATCATTATCAGCCTTATTCGCGTCGCTTCGTGATTCATTTGGAAGACAATTACGCACAGTGTCATCCGGATGAAGATTTTGCCGAGACCTTTGCGGTGTGGTTTACGCCGCACAGTCGGTGGCAGAAAAAATATGCGAATTGGCCGGCGTTGAATAAGTTGCAATATATTGACGGATTGATGGAGCGTCTGCGGGATCGGAAACCGACGGTGGCGCCGCCTGCTCGTCCACCATGGGCGGCGCGGCGGATGAATTCGACGCTGCAGGCGTTTTATGAGCGGAAACGTAAGGCATTGGGAAGCGATTTTAAAGGGTATTATGATGATAGTTTGAAGGCTTTATTTTTACAGCATCCGGAGAAGGATTCACTGTATAAGGCATCGATGTTTTTACGCTGTAACCAACGTCACATTATTAATCAGGTGGCTCACTGGACTGGACATCGCAAGTATGACATTAGTATATTGTTTAGCCGATTCGTACGTCGCTGCGAAGCACTGGATTTATACATGGGCAGCAACGAGTCACAGCATTTGATTGGCGTGACCGCATTGTTGACCTCCATTGCGAGCGGTACATTGCGTATCAGTCCCAAAGGATAAGTTGATGAAGCGTTGTTTAAGAATTACGGTATTGGTAGATGACGTGATGATACCCAGGGATGATCCACAGTTGGTCCAGGGAGAAGATGGCGAAATGATGGAGTTTCACGTCGTGGATACGTTACGGACACTGGGGCATGATGTGATCGTGCAGGGAGCACTAGAGGATTTATCGAAACTGGTGCAGAATTTAACAGAACAAGCGCCGGATTTAGTATTTAATTTGACGGAACAATACGGCGGGGATCGACGACTGGATAAGAACATCACCGCGCTGTTAGAGTTGCTGGATCTGCCTTATACGGGTACGGGGAGTTTGGGATTATTGCTGTGTCGGGACAAGCGATTGTGCAAGCAGCTTTTGAGTGTACATAAGATCCGGGTGCCGGTATTTATTTCACTGCCGCGGGGACGAAACCCCAAACTACCTCGGAAAGTGCAGTATCCACTAGTCGTCAAACCAGTGTATGAGGACGGCTCGGAGGGAATATCCAATGCGTCGTTAGTATATAACGACAAGGATTTTCGGGAGAGGGTTGAATTTGTACATGACCACTGGGAACAGCCGGCGATTGCGGAAGAATATATCGAGGGGCAGGAATTGTATGTAAGTATTCTCGGGAATAAACGTTTAACCGGGCTGCCGATACGAAGCTGTTTTTTTGATTCCAATAAAGAGGGCGGACCGAATCTGGCGACCTATCACGTGAAATGGAACAAGGAATATCGCGATAAATGGAACATAAAATTTTCTTTTAGTAAATTAGAACCTGACTTGGAGAAGAAAATTATACGAAGATGTAAGCGGGTTTTTCGGGTTATGCAACTGCGTGACTATGGGCGCATTGATGTCCGCCTGACACCGGAAGGCAAGCTGGTGGTTCTGGAAGCCAATCCGAATCCGGATCTCACGTATGGGGATGAATTGTCGGAATCGGCGGAAAAATATGGACTTTCATATTCATCGTTAATCGATCGAATCCTAAGCAGCGCTTGGCGGCGTTATCAGTAGAAAGGATAAAGAGGAATAGCTGTTGATACGAATACTCCCAGAAAATTGGTAATATTATATAACTACAAGCATAAAACAAAAATCATGTACGCCGAATTGAAGCAGTGACACGTATTTTTTCAGGGGCCTATATAAATCAGATTTTCGAGGGTAATTCTTCCCGTTGGGCAACAGGGAGCATCTCGTTCATAATCGCTAAAACCAGCAGGCCGCCAGCTACAATACCGCCGCTGACTAGAATTTCCATCCAACTGGGCAGATATCCGGAGGGCGAGGTTGCCATCATCCCCAGCAAACAGACATTCAGGCGGTTCATAACCACTCCTGCGATCACCATTATCATACAGCCAAAAAGTTTCATGGGGTTATAACGAACTTTCGGACTTAAAAGCAGGGTGCCCGGCAAAACGGCGCCGATTATCATCTCAATAAGAAATGCCCAACTTTCCAGGGAATTGGAAAAGATCAGGTGCAAGGAGTCGCGGGCATGCAGGTCCATCATTTTCAGACCGATATAGAACCCTAAAATGGGCGGCAGCGCCTTGGCCAGATCGCCCAGTAATTGTGTGGATAGTCGATGTTTAAAAATTATTCCGGAGAGTATCGATTCAAAAATGACCATAGCGACGCCGACGGCGATCGCCGAGACCAGAAATAAAAACGGCAGCATGGGGGTAAACCATAACGGATGGAGTCGATGTTCCATCATCACAAACAACGATCCCAGTGAACTCTGGTGCATCGTCGAGAGAATGATACCGGCGATGATAAATACAATCATGAAACGTTTGGTGAAATTGAGAGCCCGATTCATCCGAAATCTCTCAAACACAATCGGTAGAAATTCCAGAAACAACACCGTGGTATAGAGCATGACGCACCAGGCGACTTCGAACATCACCGAATGAGGCTGCCACATGACCAGAGGATGCCAGATCACCCAGGGTCGTCCCAGGTCGAGCAATAAGCCGATAATGGCGAGTAGATACCCGAGAAAAGCGGTAACAATGGCCGGCCTGACAAACGGCTCATACTTATGCAGTCGAAAAATATGAACGGCGCCTGCCAGCACAAATCCTCCTGCCGCCAGCGCCACGCCGCACAGCATATCAAATCCAATCCATAGTCCCCAGGGAAACGAATCGTTCAGGTTGGTCGCCGCTCCTAATCCGCCGTAAAACCGATAAATGGCCAAACCAAATGCCAGCGCCACCAGAACCGAAAACATCAGCCGAATATTAGATACCTTTCTCTGGTTTTCGCTCATGATTTATTGCTCCTTTTTTCCATGGATAACCGGGGTCGAATCCTCCGGTTTGCGCTGATGTTGTTCCATCCGGTACAAACCGCCCAGAAAGAGTCCTAATCCAATGATCCAGCCGGGCAATCCCTTCATGATTTTATCTGCATAACTGGAACGCGCCGCAGACGACAGGTTCGGCAAGCCTAATTTAGTGTGCTCCATGTCGGCAAGAATCAATTGGCACGCTCCGCCCGCTTCGTTCTCGCCATAGACACGATTGATATAGCGGCCGGGTTCTGCATCAATGCGGCGATGCGCTTCGACGATCATATCTTTCCGCTTCCCTTGCACCAGGGCGCCGACCGGACAGGCGTCCACGCATTGTCTGCACCAGTTGCATTTACGGACGCGTGGCATGCGATCTTTCCATTGATATTGCGGAACATGATAGGGACAGGCCAGCAGGCAATAGCGACAGCCGATACATCGTGACTCTTCATAAATGACCGTACCGTCTTTGGTCTTTCGCAAGGCGGCCACGGGGCAGGCCGAGGCACAGGCCGGCTCGTTGCAATGCATGCAATTTTTCTTAATAAACGACCAGTCATCCGTAGGGCCGGCTCCATTTTTTTTACCGCAAACCTGGATTACCGTCCAGTTATTTTCACTGAGTTTTTCCGGCATATTGAAATCGACGTCTTTATACTGATGTTGAGCCGCCGGCAAATTGTTTGCCGACTGGCAGGCGCGAACGCAAGAACGACAACCGATACACCTCGTAGCGTCGTAAATGACCGCAATGGTATCATCAAAGCCGGCTGAATCCGGAGTATCCCTTGCGGCTGTCGGCTTGGCAGGTAATAAGCCACCTACCGTCAAGGCCCCGGTTGCTTTTAGGAATTTCCGGCGATCGAAATTTTTCATCGAAGTACTCCTTCATTTCCTTACTGAGTATTTGAGATCGTCTCTTTTTCCTCAACGTGCTGGGTTTTCAGCTTTTTGGCGGCGGCAGTAACTCCCACACCGGCTAAAAATCCCGAAACACCGATCAGGCCCACCGCCGCATAGGTATCCTTATCCGCTTTTTTCCGGGCGCCGAGTCCATCGACGGAAGGATAGATACTGGGAAAATTAAGGGCGGCAGCTTCTACGGGTGTAAACAAAGACTGATCGAACGGAAAGTCCGGATGGCAACATCCAATACAGGGATGACCCGCCTCCACACACCAACTGGTGCCATTATTAAATTTCCGGGTGGGACAGTCGGCATGGGTGATTGGCCCTTTACAACCCAACTTAATCAGACAACCGTGTTCGCCGAAACGCTCGGCGAAATCACCCTTGTCAAAATGACCTCGATAGGGGCAATTGTCGTGAATGCATTCCGAGAAAAAAGCACCGGGACAACCATTCTCATCCAGTTTCAAGTCCTTCCCTAACAGCAGCGTCGCAACCGTACCCACAATCCAATCCGGGTGGGGCGGACAACCGGGGATATTCACCACCGTTGTAGGTATGCCTTCCTTTTTATATAATTCCTTAACACTGAGAGCACCGGAAGGATTGGGCCCTGCTGCCGGAATGCCACCGAACGAGGCACAACTCCCTACTGCCAGAACGGCCATGGCATTACGCCCCAGATCACGAACATGCTGATAACCTGTGATGGGTTTGCCGTCCTTGGTTTCGCCAATCATGCAAAAGAGACCATCTTCCCCGATCGCCGTAGAGCCATCAACCACCAGAACATAATTGCCTTTATAATCATGAGCGTATTTTTCCAGTGCGCCCATCGCCAACTCGCCGGCGGCGGCCATTACCGTAGCGTGGAATCCCAGCGAAAGATGCTTGTCCGGCAGGACTTGTCCTAAAAGCAATTCCTGAATGTTAGGCGAAGCGGCATTGAGCAGCGAAACCGAACAACCGGAACAGGAGCCGGTGGATATCCAGATAATGGGAATTTCCGCCACTTTTTTCGCATCGGCAGCCTGGGCCGATTTATCCAGCCCCGGAATCTTCATCAAGGAAAAGCTCAGTATGCTGATTGCACCGGTTCCCAGAAAATCTCTTCGCGTCATTTTTTTCTGCATAGCGAAATCCTTTCCATATCGCGCTATCAATTCTGCCAGGCCGACATCGTCGGCGCCGGCTCTAGAATATCACTTGAAATCCCTAATTCTTCGCAAACCAGCTTCAGGGTGGAGGTCAGCCCTGCTTCTACTGGCGCTGATAGACCCAAACCGGTGGAAACGTCGGCTGCCTGTACTCCAAATATCACCACCCGCTGCGGGTGCGTACCCAGCAACGTTAATTCTTCCAGCGCGTCCAGTAGGTGCAGATCGTGCAGGCTTAAGCCGGTTTGAATAAAAGGCCTAAGCTCCTCCGGAGTCATTTTAAACACCGCGCCCGGCTCGGAATCGGCCTGGATGGCATCCACAATTACCACCAGGTCGCGTCCTTCCAAGACATGCGTCAATTCCAGAGAACCGGCGCCGGCGTCGTACACTTCCACATCCTGCGGCAAGGGCGAATTCGACATGATCTCCGCCGCACGCACTCCGACGCCGTCGTCGCGCTTTAGAACGTTACCCACTCCCACAAATAATTTCGTCGCTACCGCCACGTTTTTCCTCATTTTAAACCACTCGAAATTTTCCGATATCATTTCCCTTAGGAGTAACCATGTGAATCGAACAGGCCAAACACGGATCGAAAGAACGTACGATTCGCACCAGTTCAAAGGGATTTTCGGCGTCTTTCACGGTCGTTCCTTCGAGTGCCTGTTCGCAGGCGCCGGGCTGATCGTTGTCATCACGGGGTGAGCAGTTCCAGGTGGTCGGCACGACGGCCTGGTAGTTGGCGATTACACCGTCTTTCACCTCAATCCAGTGACCCAGCGAACCGCGCGGCGCTTCGCTTATTCCCATCCCGCTGCCGGTCTCCGGTAAATCATATTGGGCACATACCGGTTCACCCGGTTTCAATTGAAGTAACCAGTCGGCCATAGCGTCGGCAACGATCTTGGTTTCAATGGCCCGGGCAGCATGTCGGCCCAATACCGAAAACAACGCCGGCGCTTCAGCGCTAAATTGGCTTAGCACGGAGTCCACGATGTCTTTGATCGGTTGAACGTTATTAACATAAGCAACTAGAACACGGGAAAGAGGTCCTACCTCACAGACCTGACCATCATAACGCGGCGCTTTGATAAACGAGTATGCACCCGGCTTTTTCGGATCGACTTCGGTCTGGCCCTGAGCGGGCGGCAGATTACTGCGGCTCTTATACCAGGAATGTTTTACCTGCTCGGCTATTTTAGACGGGTCGAGTGGTTTATATTCCATTGTTTTACCGTTCAAAGTACCGTGTGGTTGCATTCGCTTGCGATTGGTCAGATCGGGTTCGCTGTCGAGATCCCAACAGCCATAGGACATATAGTTTTTACATCCACTGCCGATACCGAAATAGTCTTTATAGACTCCCGCCACAGCCAGTACATCGGGGAGATAAATCTTATCAATGAAATCACGAATACGTTCTAAGCGCCAGCGAAATTCGGCAATCTTATCCACCGTCACCTGCTCTAGCGCCCCGCCGGGGAAAATCCCCATATTATGCGGCATCTTGCCGCCGAATATTGAAAGCATCTCCTGGGCTGCCTTACGCTGAATGAGTGCCTCCACGTAATGAGAAACCGCTGCCTGATTGATGTCCTTCGATAAACGATAATCCCCTTCGTAACGGGGGAAAAACGGCGCCAGAGAATCGCGGGAGATAAAGTCCGCCACTTGGCGTAAGTGCGGATCTTTGCCGGTGTATCCCGCCGCGGCGGTTACATCAACGTAATCCAGGGCGGCCAAATGATAAAAGTGCAAAACATGCGACTGGATATAATTACTGCCGAATATGAGATTGCGCAACAATCTGCCGTTGTTGGGGATCCGGTCGGCAATGCCAAATGCGTCATCCAGGGTTAACGTCGAAGCAATCGCATGCGCTGTCGGACATACACCGCAGATGCGCTGGGTAAAACGCTGGGCGTCTCGCGGATCGCGCCCGCGTAAAATCACTTCAAAACCGCGAAAGAGCATACCGCTGCAGTGGGCTTCTTTGACCTGGTTATTATCAACGACCGCCTCAATCTTCAGATGGCCCTCGATTCGGGTTACCGGATCAATTACAATCTTTTTCGACATGATGACATCTCCTCTAAATCTAAGGGAGCAGAGTTTTCGTCAATACTATGCATTACCATAATAAATACGTCGGCAATTGCTCATACTTAACCAAAGCATAATCAATAAATCCGATATATTTTCAAACATTTGGTGCGATACAAAGGAGGCACCGCAAGTATAATTCGTGATTTTATTCTCAATTATCTACGACAGTCTTCGTATATTTACCGTCATTATAAAAAAATATACGCGAAAATCCAGGTATTTTTCGCTTGAATCGTGAAATTATTCACGATATAAGGATTGAATTATACACACAGCCGCAAAGTTTAGCAATATAGCCGCTACTTTTATAATTGAAATATACGCATAATCGAAGGGTTTAACCATGAACAAGCGGAACCGTACCTCCTTAAATCGACAAACTCTTGAGCGACTACTCCTATGTTATCATTATCTTAATAATAACTTGCATCAATTTGACACGGGTACGGTTTCCAGCGTGCACATTGCGGAGATTTTAAATACCGATGAATCTCAGGTTCGTAAGGATTTTACTTCTATCGGGATTCGGGGTCGGCCTCGTGTGGGATTCGTTGTCAAAGAAGTGGTGCGTGCGATACGTCATGCGCTGGGATTCGATGAAAAAAATTCGGCTGTTGTTATCGGCGCCGGACGATTAGGGGGGGCCATTTCCGCTTATGAAGGTTTTGTAGCTCAAGGTCTGAAAATCGTCGCCTTGTTCGATGTGAATCCCGAGAAGATCGGACTGGTAATCGGTGGGCATATCGTTCAGCCCCTGGAACAATTAGAAGTGATTATTAAAAAACATCATGTCCGGCTGGCCGTCCTGACGGTTCCCGCCCACGCCGCACAAATGATCGCCGACCGCCTCATGAAAGCGGACATACAGGCTATCTGGAATTTTTCCCCTACCCACCTGAATGTTCCAGGCAATATTATTGTTAAAAACGAACGCCTGATTGTTGGCTTAGCGGAACTCTCATACCATCTTAAAACTCTGCACGAATGGCGAGCCCATAGGTAGTTCTCATGAATAGAAATGAAATCAGGTCAGAATGAGCAGGGATTAAAATAACAGCCACCCTTGAAGATAAAAGATTTATGGTTCCGGCAATAAATCCTAATCGCTAAAGCCTTTCTCAGATTTAACGGGACGACAATCGTTGGTTATTTCAATTGTTTTCTCAGCCAGGCAGGGCGATTGGTGGTGATACCTTTCACTCCCAACGCTATCAGCCGTTTGGCTTCCCTAGGATCATCCACCGTCCAGACAAACAAGTCCTGTTTGTATTCTTTCACCGCCTTCATAAATTCCGGAGTAACGCCGGCATTATGGACATCCAGACCATCGATGTGGCGCTCTTTGGCGATTTGCAACCAATTGGGATCATGAGGAAGAAATTTTTTCGTTTGTTTATCTCTTCGAGTACCCAGTAACCAGTAAGCCGGTATTTTGGGCATAACCTTTTTGGCCTGCGTTACCGCTTCGAGATTAAAACTGATTATGACAATTTGTTTTTTCTTGCCGCTTTGTTCGATGACCTGTTTGAGTAAGGGGATGATCTCAGGTCCGCATTTTACTTCCACATACAACTTCTTTTTGGGAGGTATGGTGGCTATGATTTCTTCCAGAAACGGTATTTTTTCACCGGCATATTTCTTATTCTTAAAACTTCCCACATCCAGTTTCCGCAGTTCCGCGGCGGTAGTCTGCGCTATTTTTAAACTCACGCCGGAAGTCCGCTTGGTGTTACTATCGTGCATTACTACAATGCGTTTATCCTTCGACAGGTACACATCCACCTCCACGGCGTCGGCTTTCAACTTCCACGCCAGCAGGGCGGAGGCTCGGGTATTCTCCGGCGCCAGAAACGACGCGCCGCGATGCGCAATGATCTCCGCATTACTATTTATCTGGCAACCGGCAACTATTACTCCTAGGAGCATAGTAAAACAAAATCGTTTCATCATTAGAATCACCTCTCGACGTTCATTTTTTCCAAAGAGTATCAATTATCAAGCAAACTTCTTAACAATTCCGGATTATCCGTAGTAATTCCATCCACGCCGAAGCTTATCAGGTCCGTCATTCTGCCGGCATCATTGACGGTCCAGACATGAAGGTCCATACCGTAACTGTGCACCAAGTCCACTGTAGCGGCTGAAACCGTCCCGTGCGCCCAATCAATAAAGTCGATCCCTTTCGCCTGAATGGTCTGAATCGTAGTGGCATTCAAAGTTCCGGACCCCAGGGCGCCGGTCTGGATATCAGGCGCAATGGTTTCCACGTCCTCCAGGAAATTCCAGTCAAACGCAATGATAAATTTTTTCCCCTCTTTCATTCGCAGGGAGTGAATCATATCGACATAAAGCTGAGCATCTCCGGCTTTCCGTTCGATAAAGGGGATTAAATCCGGCTGACAGGCCAGAATCGCTTCCGACATCAGGGGGACCAGCTCGCCGGTGAATTCCGGGGAAAACCAGGAACCGGCATCCAGCTCCCGAAGCTCATTGAACGTCATACTCGTCACCGATCCGCTGCCGTCCGTCGTGCGGTCCACCGTCGAGTCGTGCATCACGACCAGGTGTCCGTCCACCGAGTCATAGACATCAAATTCGACCATGTCGGCGAATCCCCGGGCGGCGTTACACGAGGCAATGGTGTTTTCCGGCGCCATCTGGGAATAGCCCCGATGGGCTACGATAATCACGCTATTGGACGTGTTCGCCGGTTGGCAGTTTCCATCCGCCGGATGTGTGCAATGCAGCCACTGATTCACAAAGAGAGCATAGTCAAGGAGATTCACGTAACAATCTCGATTAAAATCCATGTCGTCATAGCCCCAGACGCCGCAGTCTTCGATGCCGTAATCATTGTCGTAAATAAATACGGTAGATTCATAATCCTCCACGGCGTCCCATTCCGCATCCTGGCTGCTCACCGTATGGGTTAACGTGACGGTTCGGTTACCTTGCTTGACCATATCATCGACGGCGGTAACCGTAACGATCTTAGGCGTCGTATAAAAACCCTCTTCGAACACCAGAGACAGATTCGCACCGGGTGCCTGGCCGTTCAGCCGCAGATTCGTTTCGCCGAGGATTTCGACCGTGACGTCCTTGGCAGGCTCAGCGATACTTGAGTAATCCAGTACGACGCTGTACGTAGTGGCGTTTCCCTCGGTGAGACTCAGGAAATCCGGATCTACGATCACTTCTCGGCGGGGCACCAGGGCATCAATTTCTTCCGTTGTCAGGGCGTGGTCGTAAATTCGAAAGTCATCCCAGACGCCGTCGCCGGCTACATTGCCGCTATTGCCCCCTCCCAGGTACACGGTGTTACCGGGATTTACCCAGTTGCCGGCGGTATTGGAGGTAACGTACTGGCCGTTAATATACAACGTATTATCCACTTTGGAGGGATCGCCGGTATCTCTGATCCACGTCATGATGATATGGCGCCACTTCCCCGGCTCCATCCAATACCCGCGTAAATATTGTGGAGACTCAATCCGACCGGCGTATTCTCCGGTGGAGTAAATCCACATCTCCCAATCGTTTGCGTTGATGGAATTATCGAGGATGGTATTGTAGTTGTAAATGGCCGCCGGCTTATACCAAAACGCGATGGAACCCTCGTCCGTCAGGGTGTACGGGATCGATATGTAATCATTGTCCGTTAAGGTATGCGTACCGCTCAATTCCAATCCCTGGTTTATCTTGCCGGAGACGTACTGGTGCGTACCGAGGGAACCGTCCACCAACGTACCGTTATTCGGAGAACCGGCAATGTCATTCAAATTGCCGTCTAAGGGCAAGTGCACCTGTAAAACCGCCTGGGCCGCAGTTCCGGTAAGAAGACAAGATAAAAAACCCACACCAATCAACCGGAGCCATAGTCTTTTCATCATCTCCTCCAATGTCAATAGGGAAACCAATCGTTGTCAAACTCAACTGCTTACATTTCATATAGACATACTCTTCTGATATAGGAAGCAGTACAGGCTATTGGAGCCCGTACTGCTTCCCCGAATCTTGTAAGGACTAACAATTTGTCAACTACTACTTAAACACTAATCGGCCGCCGGCCAATAATCCATGCTTAACAGCCAATACTGAGTAAAGGTGTTATAATCCATCAAGTCCACATTGCAGCTCATATCGTAATCAAACGGCGGCGTGGAATCACAACCGGGCGTACCCGCCAACCATTGGTTGGTTAACTCCTGGAGATCCGCCAGATTGACGCTGAAATCCTGATTGTGATCGCTTAAGGAGTAAATCAGCTTCATTTCTGTAGGATAGATAACTCGATCATAGATGCGGATGTCATCAAAGATGCCGTCGGATCCTTCATTGCCGTTGTTTCCACCGGCAATAAAGAAGTTAGTGCCCGGATCAACCCAGGGACCCAAACAGGAATCAATCAGGTTTCCATTTACATACAACCGGTTCATCACCAGGAAGTCGTCCTTATCGCGTTCCCAGGTAAAGATTATGTGGAACCAGTCGCCGATGGCATTTCCATCCGGTGACAAGGCATCCAAGTCGGCTAACACCTCGGTGCCGCCTTGTATGCGGCCTCGGAGCTCGCCTCTGCCGTAGATCCACATCTCCCAGTCGCCCGAATTGACCGAGTTGTCAAACATCGTCACGTAATTGTACAGGCTCTCTACCTTATACCACCATGCGATCGTTCCTTGATCGGGCATTACCAGAGGTACGGAGAGGTAATCGCAAGTGGTGGCTGCATTATCGCCGTTTCTCAATGCGATCGCCTTACCTAATCTACCGGGGACAATCGCTGTGGTGCCCGTGGTTCCGTCGGCCCAGGTGCCGTCATTACCGTTGCCGGACGTGTCCGTCACCGTTGGATCGTATTGACCGTCGTCAAGCGTCCAGTGAACCAGCATGCGCCTGTTTGAAGGCGGTAAGACCTCTACGGTCACGGTGTCCGTAGAGACATTGGATGCGCTATCCGTGACCTCGATCTGCAATTCATAGGTACCCAACGCTGAGAAGGTAACATCCGTATCCTCTGCGTTCGGCGAATGAATGACGAGATCGTTGGGACCGCTGATCTTGCTCCACTGAACGGAATACGTATCCTCAGTTTCGCAATCTGCATCAACGGGATCAAAAATTGTCGCATCGATAGGACAGGGTTCGTTCAGCCAGGCCGCCGGCAGGTCGGGACCGGCGTTCACATACGGCGGTGGATTTGCGCCAAGGTGTTCCGATTGTATCTGCCAGATCTCACAGGGACTCAATACGCGCGCATACATGCGGAAATCATCAAATTTCGCATAGCTCGCTTCGTTGCCGGAATTTCCTGCACCCAGATAGAATGTCGTGCCTGGATCCACCCAGCGCCCCGATCGTTCCATGATCAAGTTTGCGTTTATATACAACTGGGTATCCACCGTCGTGGCGCTGGTCCGATTCCAGGTGAACGTTAAATGGAACCAATCGCCGGTAATATCCCCGTCAGGCGCCACTCCGTTCAGATAGCAACTTACCTCGGTACTGCCCACATCGTTTGTAAGGCCACGTATTCGCCCTCTTACCACGCTGTATAGATTAGCAGCGCCATAGATCCACATCTCCCAGTCATTCGCCGCAACGGAATTGTCAAACACGGCATTGTAGTTGTAGATGGCGTAGGGATTCATCCATACTGCGATAGTACCGGAATCCGTCATAACGTAGTTCAGCGCTACGCGATCCCCAAACTGAGAATTGATATCCTGCCCGTTATTCAGATCCAGGCAATTGTTGATAATCCCCGATGTGTACGAGGAAAATCCTGTTGCACCATCGATGAGAGTTCCGTTATTGTACAGACCGGACGAATCCAGTACTGTCGTGCCGTTCCAGGGTTCATCGAACTTCCAGTGGACGCGCGGGCCTTTGTATTGGTAAGGCACAATTAAAATTGATACTTCATCGGACTCCACGAATTCTCCGTCATCCACCGTGAAGCGGAGGATATAGGGACCCGGACCAACAAAAGTTGCTGTAGGATCTTCTGCCGTCGCGTCGTCAAAAATTACGTCATTAGGACCGCTGATCTTTTCCCATAAAATATCGTACGAACCGTCATCGATCACCGAGCCGTCCAACGATATATCTGTCTCACCGTTCTGACCCAATTCCGCACTCTTGCTCTCTCCGGCATCGACTTCCGGCGCGGCGTTGGAGGGATAAAGCGAATCGCCCGCACGGCGCAGGGCTACACATTCTCCGTAGCTCAAGGTTTGATCCCAGACCGCGACGGTTGAAACATGGATAGGGGCATCATCACCGTCCTGGTTGTTGCCGGCGCAGAACAGGAGGGCTACGCCATTAGGATCGCCGGTGGGGTGCAGGGAAAATCTACCGTCTATTGGCTGCGGATTCCCGGTGAATATCTTAGCCCCATCCATATACAAATCATGAAGGGTTTCGTTATCAATCGGCACCACCATGCGATACCAGATATTCGGATCGGCCGTATAACCAAAACCAGTGGAATACCCAACGGCGCTGATCCCAATTCCCTTATCGGAACGAATCGTCCAGTCGGAATCATCTTGATTCGTGTAATCGCATTGCAAGAGATCATTGTAGCCGTTTGGAGGATCCGTTAAACTTTCGGCCGGATAATAAAAATCAATCAAGAGGGTCCATTCGTTAACATTACTCCCACCTCCGTTCGCCGCTATCCCGTGTGGACAGCGGTAATAACTGCCTTCCCCAATCCCCCTGGCGCCATCGCTTTCAGTTATACCGTCCACCGAATAATCGGACGCTGCGCCCTCGGTGATTACTAATTCCAGGTCATCCCCCACGGTAGCCGCCAGGGGATCGGCGGTGTTGAATTCCCATACCCCTACGGGATCGGGAACGTCGGCCTCCAATAGGCTCGCCTGTAAAATAACAACCAGTAAAACATACTTCCACTTCCTCATCATTCATCTCCTTTTTCAAAACAAAGATTTTAACATACCTTCCAGAGACTGCCTGCAACAACTCTGGAATTCACGGTTCCCGCCAATTCTTGTTTACTCCCATAAATTGTTTCCTCCAAAAACTGTATTCTACCATAAGAACGCCTCGTATTTCAATCCCTGATTTCCTGCAATCCGGTCGGTTCATATTTAAACCCATCCGGAGCGCAGAATCGCCAGGTATCTTCTCGATGAACGGTCTGGACATGCCCGTCCAGAAAAACGGCATTGACTACGCCTTCCTCCATCTCAGGATCAGGAGCCAGATGAAAGGTGCCAAAACAATCTCCATTCCCATAACCCCATGACTCGCCATAAGCACAAAATGCCGTATCGTTAAAGGCGTAACTGTTAAACCGAATACCTTTATAGTTGCTGGTGATCCATAAATTCTCTTCGCCGAAAAAGAAAACTCCTTCCAGATATTTTACGTTAGAAATTTTCTTGTCGCCCAGATAGCCATTCATCGAATAATTATAATTGGGATGAATGGGAACCGACGGAACGTGAGAAGGATGCCGCGGGCCGTACACCGGCGCAATCTCGCCCACAAAGGTGGGACACAAATGTATCTTTTTGCCCTTGAGATATTTCCAGAAGGGACCGGCATATTCGGGATGAACGTTCAGGTCAAAGTCGGGATTATGCCAGCGACAATACCGATGGGGTTCGCCCGAATACATATGCTGAGAGTAAAAACTCGTCCAGGGATTAGGAAAGTAATCTTTATTATCGGCAATATAGAGAAACGCCATCTTTCCATACCCCATCAGGTTCGTTTTACACGTGACGAATTTTGCGTGCTCTCTTGCGTTTCTAAGGGCCGGTACTAAAATGGAAACCAGTATGGCTATGATAGCAATCACTATCAACAACTCGATCAGGGTAAAACCTTTCTTGATTTTGTTATCCCTACGCATTATTTCACCTTCCTATCTATAGTTCAATTTAGCTAATTTTACCTGCCTGGTAATACTCCCGGATTTCCTCAGGAGTTAAAACTCGATTGAAGATCGCCATTTCATCGAGGAGTCCCTGGTAGAACTCGCCTCGCAGCCCGCCGGCACGCCCGATCGCCGGAAATCTCTCTATGGTGCCCGGCGTATTCTTATCGCAATTCCTGTCATACGAATGAGACTCGATCCATTCCCCGTTCAGGTAGAAATGATATAGTTGGGCCGTCGCGTCACGTACGATGGCTACTTGGGTCCATTGGTGGAAGCGAACGGACGTATCTGTGAGAACTTCAATATCATTTTTCGAATTATCGCCGGACACTTCGGGCCCTTGTTCATGAAAGGCTCGATAGCGGTCGCTCTCTAAACCGTGTGAATAATAGAAGTTATCGAACTTCGCCTTACCGCCATACCCTAATATAACGGCGGTGTAGGGAATAGTCCTTGGATTGGGTTTCATCCACCACACGGTTGTCAAGTCGCCGGTGATGGCCAATCGCGGATCGGACGGCAAACGAACGAATTGCCCCTTCGCCGCCTCAAACTGAAGCGCCCCTTTTTGCGGCCAGCGACCTTCCGACCACGTCGGAAGCGTAGCGGGATTTTTCCCTTCGCCCCCCAACGCCCCGTCCAATTGCCCCCTTGACGTCTTGGCGCTATTGTGCAATATATCAGGATTCATTAAGTCCTTTTCAAAGGTGTAATAGGCAACCAAACCGGGATCCTGTTGTAATTGATAGGTGTAGGCCAGCCAGCGATGATAGGCGGAGCCGCGGCTTGCTTTCAGTTTGACGCGATATTCTCTTTCCCGCACATAGGTATAAGATGGGATTTCTCGCTTACGAATGCTCCCCGTAGTATTTACCACGGCGGCGTGACCAGTGTAGAGCATCATCTTTTTTTCTAACGTATTGTCTAAGCGATTGACGTCGGTACGGTTCTTGAGCTCGATCTTGCCTTCAAACACACAGCTTTCCGTGGTGCCGTTTCTATCTACATTTACGCCGAATTCGGTGCCAAAATCGGTAATCGTGGCTCGGGGTGTCTGTACGATGAAAGAATCTTCACTATCTTGGATAGTAACCGCAATTTGGCCTTCTTCCAGAAATATCTCTGTGGCGGAGTTGATCGCCAATGTCGCCGGCGCCTCGACCACCATATTCGCCCCTTTCTCAAAGGTGATATGGACGAAACCATTGACTAATCTAAGGGGACCGCTGTATAGTTTATCCCCTTCGAGATAAGATCGGGATGCGTCCGCCCATTGGGCATCTATACTGCTGGTCAAATGGGCGACGGCCACGGGGATGGGTTTCGGTTGCGGTTTCGATAGGTGATCCAGCAGGAAGATTCCGCCGGCAATCATGAATACGGCCGCCACCTTGAAAGCCAGACGCCACCCGGATTTCTTCGGCGCTATTTCCTTTTTCACCGACAATAACTTGCGCTGCCGTTCCAGCTTGTCCCGTAAGGCCTTTTCGGCCGCTTCGGCTTCCACGATAAGCTCGCGTATTGCGGTTTCATACATGTCCAGCTTGACGGCCTCTTGCAAGATGGATTGGTCTTCGGATTTTTGAGAATTTTCGAAATTGCTAATCACAAAATTTTGCATTCCCAGTTGAACCGAGAGACACTCGAGGTAATAATCCAACGCGCCGGACTCGTTCACGATCAGTTCATTCAATCGCGCAAGTTGTTCCTGGGTGATGGCTTTATCCAGCGATAACACCACCAATTCGCTTATCTCGGCTTTTTGACGGGCCTCATCCCTCATTGCAATTCCTCAGTAACCAGCGTTCTTCGTATGCAACGTGCCAGCGCATCCTGGATCCGCGCTATGGATTTGTAAATGGTTTTTAAATTTTTCCCCAGACGCTCGGCAATAATTTTCACCGGCATTTCAAACTCATATCGTAATCGAATGAGCAGGCGATCCCTGCTGGGAAGTTTTTTTACGCATTCTTTTAAAACATCCATACGGCGATCGACTTTTTTCATAAATCCTTCTGATTTCGCCTCAATCATCTTGATGGCTTCATCGTTAAGATGGAGGACTTTATAGTATTTATTCTTCCGATAGTTGAGAAGCAGGTTGCGCGCAATGGCAATGCCCCAGGAGACAAAATCCGTCCCCGGCTTGAATTCCGCAAATTTCTTCCACATGATTAACGTTACTTCCTGCATGATATCATCCGCATCCGCTCGTACGGGCAATACACTGAGAATATAACCATAGATTCGGTGATGATTGGTCGTCAGTAAGGGTAGAAACTGATTGATTACGCTGCTGGTATCGTCGGAACTATAATTTTGATTCACAGAATCCATTCTCTCTACGTTATCCTCCAGGCAATGTACACGCACATTCTACCTCTTTTCACGATCCTTCATATAGCTAATTTCTTATCTCGTGGAAAATTCGCCTAAAAAATTCGGATTTTTTAAAAAAATTCCCCAAATATTTAGTATTTAATAATACCGTAACGCGACTTTAACATTGCGCTCGAAATGCACCGAAGTACGAGACGTGTTGTCTTTTATTTCAATTTCCGGGAGGTTTATACCTTTGTTAGAATAACTTTCTCAAGGTCACAGACTGACCTCTTTTCAGACCGGATTGTTGTAAAGACGTAGGAGATATTTGTACGACATCCTCATCCATTTTTTGTTTTGCAGTAACGGCATAAATCCGGATGGATTTCAAACCGCCGTACCACCATCGCGGATCGCAGATATACACTAAATCGCCGTCATTTGCATTCATCTGTTGCATTGCGCGAGGAGGAATGAGTGCCAATATCTTATCCTCCTCTTCGCCATATTCCGTCATATTGTGGATGGTTTGAATTTTGGCGGCTATCCTCTTGCCGGGTTTTTCGTTGGGGGGGGCTCCCTTAAATAAGGTGCGCAAGGTGTACCGGGACGAAAGTGTTAATCCCGCCAACTCGGCGACGTTCCGCGGTTTGGTGAAGCAGGTAACGATCAGTCCGATACCCAGCGAACAGCTTACGCCGTAGAGTGCGCGTATATATTTATAACCTTTGAACGCCCCGCCCTCAAAAGGAATGCCTTGGGCAAACGGCTTGATGAACACCTGGGGATATTTCATGCCGATAAACATCATAATCGCGCCGCCCAGCAGAGTCCAAAAGGCGGCCGTCGAGGTATAGCGCTTCCAGAGCACCGCCATGAGTAACGCCACCGCCATCGGGGGAGTAATGGTGGCGGTAAAGAGACCATGGGCTTCGTAGATCGAGCCGACGGATTTGTAGATCGGAACCAGCGTAATGCCGACCAGCATGGCGAACACCGATACCCAGCGGGCGACGCTGAGGTAATGACGATCCGTCCGGTGGGGCTTGATATAGGGTTGCCATACGTCATTGACCCAGATTGCCGACGTGGCATTGATTAGTGTATCTACGGTGCTCATCAACGCCGCGGCCAGCGCCGCGAGAATCAATCCGAACACCCCGGGCCGACAGACCAGATATGCCACATGCACGAATATATTTTGTGCTTTCACGTCCGGGGGCAGCAAGCCTTTATTGACCATCGCCGTGCCCAGCCAACCGGAACTGTCAATCGCAAATACCGCCAGCGGACTGAGCACCAGGATTACAAACAGGATGGTTTTCCGGCCGTCTTCCACCGAGCGCGCGGAAAGAAAACGCATGATAATGCCCTGATTCATAAACCAGAACACGGCCGAATTGGCGATCCCGTCCTGCCAGAATACCCCGACAAACGAAAAGGACGCCGAATCATTAAACCGGGCCAGGGCAAAGCGATGCCCCGGCGGCACATTCCGCCAAAACTCCCCCGGCCCTCCCAGGTAGTGCACGCCCAGGGCAAAAATCGCCACGCCGGCCACCAGCAGTAATACCCCCTGCAGCAGATCCGTCATGATCACCGAGGTTTGACCGCCTGCCGTGATGTAAACGGCGCTGACGGTGGCGATGACGAGAACGATAAAGTAAAAATTCACGCTTGTATCCGCAAAAACATGCAGAATCGGATTCAGCACGACTCCCATCGTGTATAAATTGATCCCGATATAGCCGATCAGATATAAGAGCATAAACAGCGTGAGCATAAGCCGCGTTTGTTTGTCAAACCGCTTTTCAAAATATTCCGGAATCGAACGAATCTTGGAATAATAGATTATCGGAATCCAGCCAAACATCATCAGAGGCAGCCACATCCAGTCGTTCAGATACGACATGCTGGAACTGAAACCGTTCTTATAGGCGTTCGTGGAATACTTGACGAAACTGTAGGACCCGACGAGCGTGGCGACGCAGGAAAACGCGATGATCCACCACGCAAACCGCTGACCGCCGAAGAAAAAATCTTTAGAGGTCTTCACGTAGCGACCATAATAGGCGCCGAAACCCATCATTAAAAGGCAATAGCCAATAACCACGATCCAATCCAGGGTACTTATGTAAACCATAATGTCTCAGCCGATCCAGGGGGCAAAAAATTGGAAAAACCCTATCAGACATACGTAGAGTAGATAACTCCCCGCAATAATTGCCATCGCCCGCCCGCGGAAGCCGCCATAATAAATAAAAGAAGCTACTATCCCGAAAAAAAATGGGATGAAGCCAAGCCCGTACATATAGATAAAGGGAAGCCAGTAGGGATAATCGCGCTGGGTTCCTTCCAGGGCAATGACGGCGCGTTTGAGTATCGCACCGTAATTCCGCTCCCGCTGAGCCAGGGATTCCAGGGTTTCCTCATTCAACTCGGTAGGATTTGTTTCCAGGAGAGAATCCGCCTGTTGTTCCAGTTCCGATAAAAGATGAATGACTGCCGGCGTAGGCAGGTCGAATTGATTCTGCTTCAAAGCGACCAATGCGGGTATCGCCGTCGGACCGATCGCTTGGAGTTGTTTCAGAGCGTTGGCGTCCCCCTCCTGGGCCTTGGGAACTAATTTTTCGCAGAGTGTCGTGGTATTTGTATCGGCGGGAGGAGCCGAAACCAGCAAGTCTTCTATCTTTTTCAGCCGATCTTTGCTTTTGGATTGCTCGTTCTCGACCAACTCCAGGGTGGATTTCTTGTCCTGAACTCGGATCAATGACGAAAAAGCCTCTCGGTGCTCTAAACC
>CAZNQT010000014.1:0-21574 GCA_964574885.1 uncultured Pirellulales bacterium | reverse complement strand
GCACGGATATGGGAGGCTGGATTGACACTCAGGGACGGGCCGCGCCGGATGGAATCGTCGGACCCTATCGCGAAAAGGAGGGTAGTTTCAACACGATTAAGGAAATCTGGTGTCCGGTCCAGGTGTCGCTGGCGGACCTGCCGGATGATTTCGACGGAACGATTCCCCTAGAGAATCATTTTAATTTCACCAACCTTTCTGAGTGCAGCTTTCAATGGCAGGAAGTGGATTTTAAAGAACCTGCCGACAACCAAGCCGGATACGACGTGGTGAATAGCGGTACGTTAGCAGGCCCATCGGCATCACCGGGTGCGAACGCCAATATCGTAATCCCGCTTCCGGCCGATTGGCAGGACCGGGACGCTCTCTATCTAACGGCCCTCGATGGTGAGGATAAGGAACTATGGACGTGGTCCTGGCCGATTCAGAATCAACAGGATCATCGCCAGGAAATAGTGGATTTCGGCAGCGGCAGCGTAACCGGTGCGGTCAACGGCAGTGTGCTTACCGTTACCGCCGGCGACGTCGAAGCTCAGTTTGATTTGAATACGGGAAAATTAATCGGGATTACAAAAAATGCTCAGAGCTACTCGTTTGGAAATGGACCTCGACGAGTGCCGACCGGTAGCGGCACGCCCTCGGTTACGCACGGCGCTGGAGCGGATCATTATTACGTCGAGGCGCTGAATTCCGAAGGACTGGATCTCTTCCGCTGGAAGATCTATCCAACCGGTTGGATCGAATTGTACTATCAATATTCCCTCTCCGGCGCCTATGAGTATCTGGGAATTACCTTTGATTATCCCCAAGCTCAGATGCAGAGCAAGAAGTGGCTGGGCGAAGGGCCCTATCGGGTCTGGAAGAACCGTATGCGGGGAACCCGGTTGAACGTCTGGCAGCAGGAGTATAACGATCCCCTGCCGGGACAAGAATGGCAGTTTCCCGAATTCAAGGGATACTTTGCGGATCTGTTCTGGGCTGTGTTGGATACGCACCAAGGGAATATCACCATGGTAACGGATACCGATAATTTGTTCCTGCGCCTGTACACCCCTCAAGACGGCACGAATCCGGGCGGCGCGACCGCGCCGTTCCCCACCGGAGATATTTCCTTCCTCCACGGTATTGCGCCGATCGGCACCAAATTTCATTCCGCCAACCAACTCGGCCCCGAAAGCCAGCAGAATCAAACCGCAGGAAGCTACGAAGCTACGCTCTATTTCTACTTCGGTGACTTATAGAAACAGCACGCCGCTCAGGGCGATATAGCAAAGGAAGTAAAAAGTAAACTTTCGCAGTTTTAAAACCTCAAATACTTGCCAATAAGGGCCTTAATACGACCTGAGGATTAAAATACACTACCGATTCCTCTCTCAATCACATAAAAAACAGGTTGATTCGCATCGCCAAGGCCCTGTCGGCAAGATGTAGAAGAAAGCACCGCCGGAAAAAGTGCGAAAGAGCACTAAAAAGATATTTTATCTTTTATTTTCTGTATCAAATTCGATCTGGCCAATCAATGGAAAAGCCAGTTTTCGCTCAGTATCTTTAAATCTATCATATCCACATTCTGATCGCCGGTCAGATCGGCGCCATTACAGGGCGGCGTATCCACACAGCCGGACTCCAACCATTGTGCTGCAAACCCGGCCAGATCCCGAAGACCTTGCGTGCCGGAATAGACATTCGCCACCTGAATCGTCATCGTGGCGGTATCGGAGAGGCCTTCAGTATCCGTTACGCGAACCGTAAAGGTATTTTCGCCTACATCCGAATCGCCTGGGATCCCCGAAAGTGTTCCATCGGGTGCGACGAGTAGCCAATCCGGCCCGGTGTCCTTACTGAAAGTCAGCGTGTCAGTCGGATCCGGATCGCCGGCATCATCGGCCAGTGTGCTGCGGTAAACAAAAGACTCGATCGCATCGATCTCGCTGATTGGTTCGGTATCAAAAGATGGCGATTCCCCGGACGGGCCAAACACCTTGCATTCCCAGAACGAGGCCCAACCGGCGCTGCTGCCTGTAATAGTCACACGTACATAGCGAGCTGAGGCGGTAAAAACATCTTCGCTGTTCCCCATTTCCGTCCTGCCTGTCTGATCCACAACGGTCGTATAATGGACATCATCGTCGCTGATTTCAATCCGGTATTGGTAAGAACGGCTGTCGGCGTTATACCAGTAGATGACGGCCTTGTGAATCAACTGAACGGAGCCCAAATCTACTCTCCACCATTGCGGATAGCTGCCATCTACGGCAGCCCAACGAGTTGAAGTAATATCGCCGTCATTGCCGTTTCCCGGGATATTTCCTGCTTCGTACGAACTGGCGCTAACGGGTTGGCCTTCTGACAGCAGGCTTGAATTTACGCCATAGAATTCAACCTCGGACACATTGCCGTAGCCGCCGGCGGGCGCCAGGTAGCGGACATAACGAAAGTCGGTGGTTTCGCTGATGACCTGTTCGGTCATTACCCCTTCCAGCGGCGTCTCCGTAATGGTGAACAGGTCGAGGGCGTCGCTGAAATCCGGACTGTTAGCGCCCTGAAATGTTCCGCCCACCATGCGCGCAGGATAACCGTTACGCGGACAATACCGTACCTGCGTGATCCTGTATGTTTCACCTCCAAAATCGTAGCCCGCCCAGCCATCTGCCGTTGGCGCATCGAAGTAGGTGCCCAGGTTCCCATCGAATACATGGTCCTTGGTATTTCCGTAATCATGGTACGATCCCGACGTTCCTATGAGCGCTCCCTTGAGGCAGACAGGAGCAGTCCATACATCAATGCGATCCAGGATCAGCGTTATATTGCTGCTGTCGGCGTTCTTCGTACCGGGTACGCGTATTTTCAACGTATGGAGACCTGGCTGCAGACCGGTTCCGCTCCAGGCCAGTTTTATGGCATAGTCTCCGGAATAATGGTCCACGAATTCTTCCGGGCCGCCGTCGATGGAATAACCGGCGATACCCTGCGTGGGCGACTTCCAACAGTACGCATCGACGCGCGTTCCATTAAACGGCACTTCCACGTAGGCATCTACCTCGCTGGAATCGTGTCGGTCCCCGAAAAACAGACGACTATCATTGGTCACGGTCGTCCAGGTCCCGACGTAATGGCACTGGTTCAGTCCCGTACCGAGCGTGGCATCATTGATTACGGCGCTCGGCGGATCGTATTTGCGGAAATAGTCAATATAGTAATAGTTCGGCAGCGACTGCGTGCTGGAAAGATCGCGCATCCCGCTGTTGAGAAGAACGTACATCGTTTCGCTGGGAAGAGCACTGCTATAGACGCTGTGTTTTCTTATACCGTCCCGGTACCAGAATGCATATCCCGGTCCCCACTCCAACGCATAGGTATGCCAGTCCTGGGCCCCGCCCCACACATTCGCACTGTGCCAGGTGGAGTTATAGTCATACACGCCCATATGCATGCGGTCGTCGCTCCCGAAATATTCCGCTATGTCAAACTCGGGAGGCCAGCCATCCCCCAGCATCCAAAAGGCCGGCCACACCCTGTTGCCGGCTGGATATTTGGCGCGGATTTCCAGATAGCCGTATTTCCACCGTCCTTTGGTGTATCCCGAATGCACGATTCCATGGGTGTAGGGTCGGCCGGAATCCGGGTAACTTGGATTATCCCGACAACGTAATACCAGATTCCCATTCTCCAGATAGGAATCCGCATACGTCCCCTCGCTCGCCGCATCCGATCCGACCAGATCGTTCGATCCCCAGGGATAATACTTTTCACTCCACTTGCTCGAATCGATTTCCGTTCCGTTGAACTCGTCGTACCAGCTTCTGGTCCAACTTGCCGCGCCGTCATGGGGACCGCTGGCCTGAAGAGGTGTAGCCGACAAAAGCACGAATAGTAAAAAAACAATGATACGGTAACGATCTGTGAATAGTGGGTAAAGTAATTTACGCATCTGGGATTTCACCGATACAATTCAAATCCATAAATTTTCCAAAGTATAATTCTTTATAACTCTTTGCGTTGAAATCTATGATTCCATTATACTGAAATTGACCCTAAAAATCACCAACATTATTGCTAATCCCCCTGGTTGTCTAGCAAACATTACCTATCTTGCCTAATCCAAACAAGATCGATCACCGACCGGGTGGCTGCCAACGATACTTCTCAAACCCGAAACCTTTTCTTCCTGAGCACTGAGAACTGAGAACCGAGCACTGAGTTAGTAGCATTGCGGGAAACAGATAAAAATGTTATAATAATGAATTGTGTGTATGCTGATGAGAGGCTAATAGTATGTCAGAAAATAAAATGAGTACTGGGATTCTGGAAATAGATCAGTGGATCGGCGGCGTTGTTCCCGGGGACAACATCGTCTGGGAAGTGGACTCCGGCGCTCCCGTCGATAAATTTGTCTCAAGTTTTATTGCCGCCTGTAAAGCGGAAAAAGTACCCATCTTCTATATAAGTTTCAACCGGTCTCCTCAAACCATCGCGAATTTACACGCCGGGTTGATGTCCGCCGGACTATTTAAACTGATCGATTGTTTCTCCTGGGGCAAGGGAAACAAAGATAAAATATTTTTGGAATTTTTCCAGTCTATTGACCGAGAAATGCCCGGCAGCGCTATCGAGGTAAAAAATCCCGCGGATCCCACTGAACTACAAAAGATACTAATGGCTATCGGTTCGGAAAATAAGGGTAAGGCCCGATAT
Source organism: uncultured Pirellulales bacterium (assembly GCA_964574885.1). GTDB lineage: Bacteria > Planctomycetota > Phycisphaerae > Sedimentisphaerales > SM23-30 > JAFGFX01. Next base: position 16,879 of record CAZNQT010000014.1, on the reverse strand, counting down.
GTGTTTGACAGCCTGACCGGGATGTTCGATCTATGGGGGGATGAAGATGTCGTTTTGCGATTTTTCGGGTATCTCTGCCCGCGACTTTTCGACCTGAGCACCATAGCGTATTGGTTGCTCGAAAAGGAGGCCCACACCGAACGGTTTCTTGCCAAGCTGCGCCATATCACGCAAGTTGTGCTCGAGATTGCCGTTTCCCAAGGCATTCGCACCCTCACCCTCAGGAAAGCCGTCAACCGGCGCTCCATTGATATTGGCGTCCCCCAATGGTTTAGAATCGTGGACGGACGCTTGGTGATCGCCGCCGAGTCGCGTGAAGACCGGGAAATGGGGCTGCTGACACGGATGAGCGAAGCCCTCGGCACCGCACTCGATCCCGGTTCCTTTCTGCAACAGACCATGGATGTCCTCGCCGACGAGTTGGGACTGATTCGGGGAACCGTGGTGTTGTTGGACCGAACCGCTGACAAACTGCGTATCATGGCCGCACACGGACTTTCGAGCGTCGAACGCGCCCGAGGCGAATACGCCATCGGGGAAGGCGTAACCGGTCACGTGGTGAAAACGGGGATTGCCGAAGTGGTACCCGATATACGTAAAGATCCCCGATTTCTCGACCGCACAGCCACACGCCGGACGGATACCGCGAATCCCATTGCCTTTATATGTGCCCCGATCAAGGTGGATGAGGAAGTCGTTGGCGCCCTTAGTGTTGACCGCCCCCTGGCGGTTAAGGCCGCGCTCGATAAGGATCTGAGACTTCTTTCGATTGTGGCGGCCATTATCTCGCAGGTGCTTAAGATCAATCGCCTGATTCATGTGGAAAAAGAGGAGATTCTCGCCCGAAACGAAAAAATTCTCCGGGATTTCCGAAGTCGATATCGTCTCGAAAACCTCATCGGCCAAAGTAAAGCCATCGAGGAAGTACTGGCCCTCGCCGCCACCGCCGCTCAGTCGCGGGCGGCCATCCTTATCGCCGGGGATACCGGTACCGGTAAAGAATTAGTCGCAAACGTTATCCACTATAACAGCACTTTCTCTCACGGGCCTTTCATCAAGGTGAACTGCGGGGCCCTGCCGGAGACTTTACTGGAATCGGAGCTGTTTGGTCATGTTAAAGGAGCGTTTACCGGGGCAGTGGACGATCGCAAGGGGCGTTTCGAACTGGCTCAGGGAGGCACCCTCTTTCTCGATGAAGTGGCGGAAATGAGTCCTCGCTTACAAGTGAAGCTGCTGCGCGTCCTCCAGGAAAAGGAATTTGAACCGGTCGGGGGCGCCCAGGTGATTCGAGTGGACGTGCGCGTCGTCGCCGCGACCAATAAAAACCTCCGCGAGGAAGTCCGCAAAGGACGTTTCCGGGAGGACTTGTTTTACCGACTTAACGTGATACCCATTAAGTTGCCCACCCTGCGGGAACGACGAGAAGATATCCCCTTATTAGTGAATCATTTTCTCGAAAAGTATAACGCCGAGAATAACAAGAATGTAACCAAATTGTCGCGGGGCGTTCTCGATCTGCTGTTGAATTACCCGTGGCCGGGCAACGTTCGTGAACTTGAGAACTGTGTCGAGCGCGCTGTGGTATTGAGTCCCTCAAACGTATTATCCGTGAATCAATTACCCGAAGAAGTAGTATCCTATAAATCCGGGAATATAGTGCGGATTTCACCAGGACCACACACCGGACTTAAAGATTTGCGACGAATTACTGAGAATTACTGCGAAACGAGCGATGATCTGGCAAAAGTGAGAGAAAACCTTACCCGCATCGTCGAAGAGACGATAATTCAAACCGCCCTGAGCCAGAAAGTGAGTCAGCGCGACCTCGCCAAACGGCTTGGAATCAGCCGAACGACCCTGAGAAAGAAAATCCGCGAAAGCGGTATAATGCCATAGAATACAATCGAACAACTCCTTCAAAGGTAGGCCCAGTGACGGCGCGCTAAATTACAAAACAAACCCAATTGTGGACATTATATGTACCACCGGTACATTTAATGGTCCAAAAAGAGATGTATTTCGGTTATCGCCTTTCTATCGCCATTTCTGTAAATATTTTCTACACAATCACTTAAGAAATAAATTCCAATATTCGCTTTTGGTATGATATTTGCTCCTTATAGGACTTACCTTGGGGGTATGTATAAACGTTAAAACAGCAAACCGTACGGGAGATTACCGTTGTGGGCGCAAAAGTAGAGGGCGACTCCAAACCAATTCCATCCGCGGGTGGTCCCGGCGATGTCGCGCTTCGTGATTTTAAGAACGTGACCCACCATGTCATGCAGGACGCCCTCCAGGTATGGGCCCAACTGTGGGGTGAACTGGAAAGTCAGATAACCTCCGCAGACGATCAGGAAGCCAACATACCCAGAGAGTTTGCCCCTTCCTACGGATGGTCGGAATTTATAAACAAGATGTGGCTTCTAAGGAACTACCTCGTTTTTACCAAACGACTCAGCCAGCGAGAGCAGGAAATTGAATAACCAGGCCGACATGAAATTATACTTTTTTTGCTGTGCCAACAGCATCGATAGCGAGGAATTGCATAGTTTTTATCAGGAACGAAACGGGGATTCAGTGAAATTTATTAATATTCCCTGCTCGGGCAAGGTCACGGTTCCTTATTTGATGAAGGTGTTTGAAACGGGAGCGGACGGGGTGATGATAATAACCTGCAAGGAGGGAGAATGTCAGCGTCTGGAAGGGAATCTGCGGGCTGCCAAGCGAGCGGAACTGGTAGATTCCCTGCTGGAAGAAATCGGCCTGGGCAAAGGTCGCATAAAGATCGTACGATGGACCGAGGAGGGGATCGAAGGCGTCAAACGAGAGATCGATCAATTCCAAGCCACGATAGGTCATTTAGTCGTAACGAATAGAGAGACAGTACGCAGCAACGCGTCTGTCCCGAATGTATCCGAAAGTTCCTCGACAAATCCTGAGAGTTAGGAGAGCGTGAAACCTTGAAACCGGATAGCCAGTTAGCTCAGAAAATCGAGAAGGGGGAATTTATTATCACGGCGGAATTTCTGCCCATCGCGGGCATCAACGGCAAGGCGATTCAAACCGCCGCCAAGGCATTCAGCGGTAACGGCATCACGGCCGTGAACGTGGCGGACAATCATTTCGGGATCGTCATGTCCAGTATGGCGGCCTCGGTAAGCCTGAGCCGGGAAGGATTGGAGCCGATTTTACAGATGGTTACGCGGGACCGAAACCGGATCGCGTTACAATCAGACCTGATCGGCGCCGCTCATCTGGGTATTAAAAACGTGCTTTGTTTAACCGGATATCATCAAAGTCTAACGGGCAATACCGAATCCACCAACGTGTTTGATATCGATTCGATTCAATTCATAGCCTCCGTCAAACGAATGCGGGACGAAGGAACGCTAATGGACGGCGCCAAACTGGCGGGAGAAATTTCGGTACTCATCGGCGCGGTGGCGAATCCATTTTTGACGCCGCTGGAGTTGAATATCATTCGTCTGACGAAGAAGGTGGAAGCCGGCGCCGATTTTCTTCAGACGCAGGCGGTTTTCGATCTGGAAGCATTTACCCGTTGGTTTGAGGCGGCCAATCAGGAGGGGATACCGCAACAAGCAGCGATACTGGCCGGCGTTTTACCCCTGGAGAGCGCCGCAGAAGCACAAAGACTGAGCGAGACTTATACCGACATCTTAATTCCCGAATCGGTGATCGAACGGCTGCAAAAGGCCGGAGACAGCGACGCCCAGAAAAAGGAAGGTCTGGCTATTTGTGCCGAAATCGTACAACAGTTGCGCACTATTTCAGGCCTACGAGGAATTCATATTTTATCCGGCGGCCAGGAATCCCGGATGCCCGAGATTTTGACCGCAAGCGGATTATGACGTAACGGACGGATAACCACCCCCAAGCTCGAAGACTCGCTTGGCGGCGCCACCCAAACGAGTGGATAGTTGTGAGTTGTGAGAATAAAGAGTGATCAGGAAGAGGAGGTTTCTGGTTTGAGAAGCATCGGTGGCTGCCACCCGGCCCGTCGTCGAAAGAACACGGCCAAGATGGCCGTGGCACACTTGCACGGGTAGGATGATTTGAAACGTTCGGAAAAATAACGGAAGAGGAGTATGCCGAAAAAATATCATATAGAAACCAGTCCGGTGCCGCCGCGTCGTCCGCGCGTAGGACGATTTGGCATTGTGGATTGGCGCGAGGATTGCAGCCGCTGTCATAACTGCGTGAAAAAGGCCTGCATTTACGACCGGCATCGTCAAGAGACGGACTACATTCGCAACCTGGAAGACGTGGACGTTCTGTTTTTCGATTGCATGGGCTGCTTCTCCTGCGTGCAGGAATGCACCAAAGGTCTTTTAACCCTATCGCTGAATCCCGTGTATGAAAAAATGGGGAACCAGTACTGGCGTCCGGAAATCATTCATACCACCTGGCTGCAGGCGGAGACGGCGCGGATCCCGGTATCCGGGGCGGGCTATCGCGGGAAGTTTTCCGGAGAGGGATTCGATTCGATGTGGACGGACATGTCGGAAATCGTGCGTCCCACGCGCGACGGCATTCACGGCCGCGAGTACATCAGCACTTCCGTCGATATCGGCAAGAAGCCTTCCTACCTGAGTTTTACGGACGGCAACGGCGCTATCGACATGTCGGGCACACTCTTGGATATCCCGATGCCGCTGCTCATCGATATGATGCCGGGGGAATTCAGCCTGCCGCAGTTGGAGGAGGCGATAATCGCTACCGCACGAAATACGGGATTAATCGCGCTGATCGACGCTCGTAAATGGCCTGCCTTGCAGGAATTTGGCGCAGAGAATCTGCCCCATATTGCTTTCTATTTGGATAACGGCGAGGCCTTGATCGATCCGGAAGTATTGCGTCAGACGAGGCTGGTGGAAATTGCCGACGGCAATGACGTGCAAACGCGCATCGAAGCGCTTAAAAAAATTCACCCGGAGATCGTAGTTGTCGTTCGAGTGGAATTGACACCCCACGGCGTCGAGCGAGCGATTGAGTTAGGCAAGAGCGACGTTGAAGCGATCCACGTTGTAGCGGATTTGAACGGGAACGAAATCGAGTCGGACAAACCTCGCTTTTTGAAAGACATGATACGTGAGATACACGGCGCGTTGATCGAGAACGGGCATCGGGATGAAGTCACGCTGATTGCCGGCGGGGGCATTGCACTGGAGGAACACGTAGCCAAAGGCGTGATTTGCGGGGCGGATCTGGTTTCGATGAATGTACCGCTGTTGGCGGGTCTGGAATGCCATTTATGCAAGCGTTGCGAACCGGGCGTCTCATGCCCGGCGAAGCTGGAAAGCGTACCGTTGGATTACTGTGTGGGGCGGATGACGAATCTGGTCGCCGCCTGGCACGGCCAGTTAATTGAAGTAATGGGAGCGATGGGAATGCGCGAAATCCGTCGTCTGCGAGGAGAAACCGGTCGCGCCATGTTCTTTGAAGATTTGGAGGAACAGACTTTTGGCCGCCTATTCGGTTCCGGAAAACAAGATTGAAGAGATGTTGCCGGCGAACACGCTGGCGACGCGGGTGCCCCAGTTCGCGTGCGAACGTACGGTGCGTCCGGCGCCGTCACGGTATCGCAACGAGATCTCCAAATATTTCCTGCGCCGCACCGATAACTGTATTCGCTGCGGTACGTGTAAAGCCGTCTGCCAACACAACGTTCACGTGCTGATCTCGGGTTATAAGTTATTTTCCCGAGGCCAGTATCAAAATTGCGTCGGTCCGTCCTGTGCGAATACCGATCATTATTGTGTGAATTTGTGCCCGCAGAAGGCCCTGGAAATTTCGGAAAATCCGCTGGTACAAGTTCTGGGGGATTATCGCTGGCCGGCAGATATGATCCTGGCGACGTGGAAGATGGCCCAAACGGGCGACGTGCCGCCGGCAGAATACGGTTATGACTATGAAATCGGCAACTCCGACGGAGGGTTCGACAAGCTCCGGCTCCGGTTTCCAGCCAAACCTGCCGTCGAGTTAAACGAGGACGAAATTGACATCAGTCTGGAACTCAATCGTCGAGATGACGACCGACCGCGCATTAAAATCGACGTACCGTGGTACGGAGGCGGGATGTCGTTTGGCTCGGTGAGCAATACCACGCAGTTAGCGAAAGCGCGGGCGGCGGTAGCCTGGAACACCTTTACCTGTACCGGCGAAGGGGGTTATATGGAACGGCTCAGGTCGTACGACGACCATGTCATAACCCAGGTGGCTACGGGACTATTCGGAGTTCGAGAGGAAACCATCCAACGGGTGCCCATCGTGGAATTCAAATATGCCCAGGGCGCCAAGCCCGGTCTGGGCGGTCACTTGCTCGGCGATAAAAATACGATCAGCGTGTCGCGGATGCGCGAGGCCGTAAAGGGAATCTCGCTGTTTTCACCGTTTCCGTTCCACAGCGTATATTCCATCGAAGACCACATGAAGCACATTGACTGGATTAAGCATGTAAACCGCCGCGCCCTGATATCCACGAAGGTATCGACGCCGACGGACGTGGACATGGTGGCGGTGGGCAGTTATTACGCGGGCACCCATATCGTCCATATAGACGGGGGTTACGGCGGCACGGGCGCCGCACCGGATATCGCCAAAAAGAACATCGCCATGCCAATTGAGTATGCGATTCCGAAGGTGCACGGTTTCCTGGAGGCGGAGGGAGTTCGGGACGGCATCACGTTGATCGCCAGCGGGGGCATTCGAAACCCTTACGATGTAGCCAAAGCCATTGCGCTGGGCGCCGATGGGGTAGTGATTGGCACCGCGGAGTTGATAGCTCTGGGATGCGTTCGCTGTACCCGGTGTGAAAGCGGCCGCGGTTGTCCCCGCAGCATCGCCACCACTGATTCGGAACTGGCGCCTAAGATGGACCTGGATTGGGCCACGCAACGTGTGATCAATCTGTATAACGCGTGGCGGAACGAACTGGTGCGAATCCTGCAACGATTGGGTATGCGAACTATCAGCGAACTACGAGGGCGTACGGATTTGTTAATGCATATGGATTATAACTCGGGCAACGGGGAGGATAAATCGTGAATCACAAACAGCAAATCGAACGAATCCTCCAGAGTAAAAAGCGACTTGCGGATGAGTTGCAGGCGTCGAGGGTGATTCGTAAAGGCGAGGAAGAGGGCGGCTGCGGAGTGGTCGGTTTTTGCTGTTCCGAGCCGGTTCCCGGAAAACATATCCATGAACCCTCGAAACAGATGCACAACCGAGGCAACGGTAAAGGCGGGGGCATCGCGGCGGTAGGGTTTATCCCGGAACAACTGGGGGTCAGCCGGGAGGTGCTGGATCATTATTACATGCTGCATATCGCTCTTTTAGATCCGGCAGTACGAGAGGAAATGGAAACGCGATTTATTACGCCCCATTTCGAGGTAGCCTCCGCAAGCCGACTGGACACCTGCGCGGATTGGCAGGCAGTACCGGGTCTGGCGGTAAAACCGCCGGACGTCTGGCGCTATTTCGTGAAAGTGAAACCCAAGGTCCTCGAAACTTTTTCAAAAGAAAACAGCCTCGATCGAATCGATTCGGAAAAAATTGAAGATGAATTTGTCAATCAGAACAGCTTCAAACTCAATCAGACCTATTACGCGTCGCTGGGCGAACAGAAGGCCTTTGTCCTGTCGCACGGCAAGAATATTATGATCCTCAAGGTCGTGGGGTACGCCGAAGCCATTACGCAATATTACCAGATTGAAGATTTATGCGCTCACGTCTGGATCGCGCATCAGCGGTATCCGACGAAAGGCCGGGTATGGCATCCCGGCGGCGCGCACCCGTTCGCGGGGATCAATATGGCGCTGGTGCATAACGGCGATTTCGCCAATTATCATTCGGTGGGCGAATATCTCCAGCAGCGGCATATCTATCCGCAGTTTCTGACCGATACGGAAGTGTCCGCGTTGATGTTCGATCTTTTAAACCGGACCTACGAATATCCGCTGGAATATATAATTGAAGCGTTGGCGCCGACGACGGAACTGGACTTTGACAAGCTGCCGGAAGCCCGCCGTAAGATCTACCGAGCGATCCAGGCTACGCACATTCACGGCTCGCCGGACGGACCGTGGTTCTTTATTATCGCCCGTAACCTCCCCGGACAACACCAGCACCAATTGTTGGGCATTACCGATACGGCCATGCTGCGACCCCAGGTGTTCGCATTCAGCGACGGTGAGATGCAGGTGGGCTTGATCTGCTCGGAAAAACAGGCGATCGACGCTACGCTGCGCAGTCTTTCCGAAGCCGACAAACGCATTTGCCCGGTGGCGGATCGTTACTGGAACGCCCGGGGCGGCAGTTATAACGACGGGGGCGCGTTTATCTTTACCCTGGCGCCGGATACCGACGGCAAGATGCATATGACCTGTACGGATAAATTCGGCGAGGCCGTAACGCTGCCGCGCGGGGATGAGCCCTGCGATTTTTCCCAGGGCATTTCCTTATCCTCCGAAACGGAGGAAGAGATACAGACCATCATCAGCGAGAAATTCGTACCGGACAATGACTATGCGATTTTTGAAATGATCTGCGACCTGCTGCCGCAATGGACCTTCGATGAGTTTCGCGTTGCCTGTCGTCAAATCACCTATCAGGCAAACGACGCGGCCAAGACGGCTTCGGCGATTAAAGTGCTTACCCTGCTTAACGACCGTAAATATCCTTACGGCAACAAAAAGTTCAGCCACATTATCAAGATCGTTCGGGAAGAGTTGAAACAAATATTCCACAACCTGCCCAGACTGGGACCGGACGCCAGTCCTCATAAGCCATTCCACCGGATTGATTTCGCTACCCGTCAAACCTTGCGCGAACCCGGCAAAGATGAAACCACATTGGTGATCGATGCCGAGCAATTCGCCCCGGAAGGTCCTGATTGCGATGCCGCCCTGCTGGTAGATGCTTTTATGCTGGGATGGCGTAACTTCATCGTATTCAATTGCAAAGGACAACGGTACCTCGGCTGCGGTCTGGGACCCGAGACCGATGACGTGACCATAGATGTGTATGACAGTTCCGGCGATTATCTCGGCTCCGGTCTGGACGGGTTGACCATCACGGTGCACGGCAATGCCCAGGATCAACTCGGTCAAATTATCAAACGCGGCAAACTGGTAATTCACGGCGACGCGGGCCAGACGTTTATGTACGGCGCCAAAGGCGGCGAGGTATATGTTTTGGGCAACGCGGCGGGAAGACCTCTGATTAACTCGGTGGGCAGACCCAAGGTGGTAATCAATGGGACAAGTCTGGATTTTCTGGCGGAATCGTTTATGGCGGGCGATCCCCTGAGCGGCGGCGGATTCGTAATTCTCAACGGGATCCGCCTGGATGAGAACGGCAAGATCGTACCATTGCCGGAACCCTATCCCGGGAGCAACCTGTTTTCCCTGGCCTCCGGGGGGGCGATTTACGTTCGGGATCCGTACAAATTGATGGTGGATCAGCAGTTAAACGGCGGGGAATTCGTTACTTTGACCGACAAAGATTGGCAATTGATCCTGCCCTACCTGGAAGAAAATGAGCGGCTGTTCGGTATTAAAGTGAAAGACCTGCTCACCGTGGACGACCGCCTGCGAGAACCGGATCAAGTGTATCGCAAAGTAATGCCTGCCAAGGGCGGCGTGCCGGAATCGGAAACGGATGACGTGACGGCTGAAGATGAAATGATCGAAGAGGTATCCATCAGTACTTAGAGCGTGGGTAAACACAGAAAAGAATTACACGGCGAAAAACATGACCATACGAATAGCTAAACCAAAGAATTGCGAAGGACTTTTGCAGGAGATTGAAAGGCGGACCGGCGTCGATCTGAGCGTCTGCTATCAGTGCAAGAAGTGCTCGAGCGGCTGTCCGGTCGGCGATATCGTCGATTCACCGCCTTCGGAGATTATGCGGCGACTGCACCTGGGCGCGGGCGATGAGCTGCTCGAAAGCGAACTGATCTGGACCTGTGCCTCATGCGAGACCTGTTCGGCGCGCTGTCCCATGGGGATCGAGGTTGCGACGGTGATGGACGCCCTGCGCATACTGTCGCGCGAACGCAGCGCCGCCCGACCCCAAGGACAAGTCCCGAAATTCAACCGAGCCTTTTTGAAATCGGTCCGCAAACACGGCCGTACGTATGAAATCGGCATGATAACCAGCTATAAATTCAGCACGGGTTCGTTTATGAAGGATGTCGATAAATTTCCTCAGATGTTGAAAAAACGTAAGATTTCCCTTTTGCCCTCGCACGGCGCCGACCGTCGAATGGTAAAACGTATCTTTAAGACCGTGCAGCAAGATAAGGGGGAAACCAAATGAAGTTAGCGTATTTTCCGGGATGTTCGGCTGAGTCAACGGCGCGGGATATGCAGGCTTCCACCCTGGCGGTCGCCGAGGCGCTGGGCATCGAGCTGATCGAACCAGAAGGCTGGTCCTGCTGCGGAGCTACGGCGGCTCACCAAACGGATTCGGTTCTGGCTGCGGCCCTGCCGGCGGCGAATCTGCTTTTGGCGCAGGAGATGCAAATGGACATGGTCGCCAACTGTGCCGCCTGCTTTAATCGGTTGAAGATGGCCAACCACGCCATCTCCTCAGATCCCCAGATGCGACGCCAGGTAGCCGACGCTGTCGGAAAAGATTACGACGGGTCGGTAAAAGTGCGGCATCTTCTGGATGTAATTTTTAACGACGTGGGCATGGTTAAAGTCAAGGATTCACTCACGCATTCTTTGAATGGTTTGAAGGTCGCCTGCTACTATGGCTGCCTGATGGTACGTCCCGCCGAGGTAATGCAATTTGACGATCCGGAGAATCCTACGTCGCTGGACCGGTTGGTGGAAGCGATGGGCGGCGAAGCGGTCGATTGGCCGCACAAGGTGGAATGCTGCGGCGGCGGCTTGGCGATGAGTCGTACCGACGTAGTCGTCAAACTAACCGATTCCATCCTGCAAATGGCGCAGAACGTGGGGGCAGATTTCATTACCGTGAGTTGCCCCATGTGCCAGGTGAATCTGGACATGCGGCAGAAGGATATCGAAAAGCAAACGGGCCGTCGGTTTGACCTCCCTATTATTTACGTGACGCAGTTGCTGGGCTTATGCCTGGGCGCGACGCCGGACGATTTGGGACTGGAAAAACTTATGGTGCCCGCGAGCAATGTGGTAGCGGCGGTCGGTGCAAAGGGATAGATCAAGACGAAAACTCTATGGCAAGCAAGAAAAGCGATACATTATGGGTAACAATGGCGAAAATATAACCGGAGCCGTACTGGTGCAGGGCGGCGGAATAGCCGGCGTCCAGGCGGCCCTGGACCTGGCTAACTCCGGTTTTAAGGTGTACGTGGTAGAACGATCCGCGGCCATCGGCGGGATGATGGCGCATCTGGACAAAACGTTTCCGACGGGAGATTGCGCCACGTGTATTGTCTCGCCCAAGCTGGTCGAGTGCGCCCGTAACCTGAACATCGAAATCCTGACGCTCTCGGAACTTCTCGATCTGGAAGGCGAACCGGGCCGATTTAAGGCTACGGTCAAACGTTATCCTCGCTACGTGGATGAGGAGAAGTGCACCGGTTGCAGCGAGTGTACGGTAGCGTGTCCGGTGAACGTGGACGATCCTTTCAACCGGGGCCTCGGTACGCGTAAAGGAATCGCCAAACATTATGCCCAGGCGGTCCCGAATATTTTCGGCATTCTTAAACGCGGGCATGCCCCCTGCAAAATAACCTGCCCGGCGCATATCAACGTGCAGGGCTATATCCAGCTTATCAAGAAAAAAGAATATCTAAAGGCCGTCAATCTGATTCGCGAGCGTAATCCGCTGTCGGCGATTTGCGGACGTATTTGCACCCATCCGTGTGAAGAGGCGTGTACCCGCGCCGCTGTGGATTCACCGGTAGCGATTCGACTGCTGAAGCGATTTGCTTCCGACAAGGAGATGGAAATGCTGGCAGCGGGTGAAATCGAACTGCCCGCCGAACAAACACCGGCGCCCGACGCCCCCAAAGTGGCGATCATAGGAGCCGGTCCAGCCGGTCTGACCACGGCCAACGATTTGGCCGATCGCGGTTTCGCCGTCACTGTATATGAAGCCCTGCCCGAAGCCGGCGGTATGCTGCGCTGGGGAATTCCCGAATACCGGCTGCCCAAAAACGTTTTGAATCATGAAATCGAACTCATTCGACGCAAAGGAGTTACCCTGGTTCTCAATTGCCGGGTGGGTGAGGATATTACCCTCGAAACCATTCGCGGGGAATATCAAGCAGTGTATGTCAGCGTCGGCGTGCACGCCAGCCGCAAGCTGGGCATCGAGGGCGAAGACCTAGCGGGTATCTTCTATGGCGTAGAGTTTCTGCGCCAAGCCAGTCTCGAAGAGAATCCTCCCCAGGTTAAGGGCCGGGTGGTCGTGATCGGCGGCGGCAATGTTGCCGTGGATGTGGCTCGGACCGCATTGCGTCTGGGCGCCGAGAGCGTGGAAATGATTTCGCTGGAATCGCGCGGCGAGATGCCGGCCTACCCGGAGGAAATCGAAGCCACCCTGCACGAAGGGATAGCCATACGTAATGGGTGGGGACCGAAACGGATCCTCGGCAGCGATAAGACTACGGGTCTGGAACTCAAACGCTGCACCCGGGTCTTCGATGACAAAGGGCGTTTCCATCCGGCCTATGATGAAAATGACACCACCATCGTCGAAGCCGATCAGATATTCATTGCCATCGGTCAAACCTCCGACGGACGGTTCCTGGAGCACATGGGGCTGGAGACCGAGCGTGGTGGCTTTAAGGCCGATCCGGTGACGCTGGAAACATCCATAGAAGGGATTTTCGCCGGTGGGGATATCGTGTCGGGTCCGGCGTCGGTGATCGAAGCCGTCGCCGCCGGCAAGCGCGGCGCCGATTCCATCGAACGCTATCTCAAGGAGGAAGACCTCCGGGATCCCCGTTTCGAGGACGAATTAAAACCGGTGCCCGAAGACCTCCTTCCCGAAGCGAAAAAACAGGAAAAGAAAGAACGTATCGAACCCGCGGAGCTGCCATCCGAGACGCGGATCCGGAATTTTGCGGAAGTGGAGTTGGAATGCAGCGAAGAAGCCGCCCTGGCGGAAGCGGAACGATGCCTGAATTGCGCGTTATGTTCGGAGTGCGGCGAATGTCTGGCGACGTGCGAGCAAAACGCCATTGATTATTTTATGACGGAAACAAAAATCGAACTGGAGGTAGGTTCGGTTATTTTGACGCCCGGTTTCGAAGAGTTCGCCGCCGAGACCAAGGGAGAATTCGGCTTTGGGCGGTATCCCAATGTATTAACCTCCGTACAGTTCGAACGTATGCTTTCCGCTTCCGGTCCGTACGAGGGGCATGTCGTTCGTCGGACCGATGACCGGGACGTGAAACGGATCGCCTGGATTCAATGCGTCGGTTCACGGGATTCCCGCTGCGGCAACGACTATTGTTCCTCGATTTGCTGTATGGCCTCGACCAAACAGGCCCTGATCGCCCGCGAGCATCTGGAAGAAGTGGATTCGACCATATTCTATATGGACATTCGGGCCCACGGCAAGGACTTCGACCAGTACTACGAACGGGCCCGGAATTGCGACGATATTCATTACGTCAAAAGCATTCCTTCCCGCATCGTTCAGGTCCCCGGTACGAACGATCTGCGCGTACGTTACCTGGACGCAACGGGTCAACCGCAGACCATGGATTTCGATCTGGTAATTCTCTCGGTGGGCATGACGCCTTCGGCGTCGGTGAAGGAATGTGCCGATCGTCTGGGCGTGGAACTGAATCCTTATGGTTTTTGCGCCACGGATCGACTCTCGCCGCTCACAACGTCCCGACCGGGCGTTTACGTCGCCGGCGCCTTTCAGGAACCCAAGGACATCCCGGAGACCGTCACCCAGGCCAGCGGCGCCGCCTCGATGAGCATGGAGCTTTTAACTCCGGCGCGCAATACCCTGATTACGAAAAAAAGCTATCCCGAAGAACACGACGTTACCGACGAGGAACCGAGAATCGGAGTATTCGTCTGCCATTGCGGCATGAATATCGGCTCGGTGGTCGATGTGGAGCGGGTAGCGGAAATAATCGCCCAGGAACCCAATGTCATCCTGGCAACCCATACGATGTACACCTGTTCGGATACCAGTTTGTCGGACATCCGCGACAAGATCCGCGAACACCGTCTCAACCGAGTCGTAGTGGCGTCCTGCACCCCCCGCACTCACGAACCACTGTTCCGCGAGACGCTGCGTGAGGCCGGACTCAATCCCTATCTCTTTGAGATGGCCAATATTCGCGATCAATGCTCCTGGGTTCATTCCTCCGATCCGCGTTCCGCCACGGAAAAAGCGGCCGACCTGGTCCGTATGTCCGTCGGACGAGCCCGCTTACTCAAACCGTTGGAAGGTTCCACCCTGGCGGTGGTGCAAACGGCAATGGTCGTCGGGGGCGGATTAAGCGGCATGACCGCGGCGTTGACGCTCGCCGACCAGGGATTCAAGGTGCATCTGATCGAAAGAACGAATCAACTCGGCGGTAATTTGCAGAACTTGTATTATACTCTCGAACATGAAGATATTCCGACCTTTACTCGGGATTTAATCCAGAAAGTTAAGAATCATGCGAATATTAATGTGTACCTGGAAACGCAGGTCGCAAGCGTTGCCGGCCATATCGGCAATTTCCATCCGACTCTGTCCCATCACGAGCAAAAGGTGGAAATATCCTGCGGCGCCGTCATCGTAGCCACCGGGGCCCAACGCGCTGCCACGAAGGATTTCCTCTACGGTCAATCGAGCCGGGTGATGACGCAAATCGAATTGGAAAAATGCCTCCATGAAGATTCCTTCTCCCGCGAACCTCAAAACATTGTCATGATTCAATGCGTCGGCTCGCGTAATGAAGAACACGCTTACTGCAGTCGTCTCTGCTGCTCGATGGCCGTGAAAAACGCCTTAAAAATCAAACAGAAAAATCCCCAAACAAACGTATTTATTCTCTACCGTGACGTCCGCACCTACGGTTTCCGGGAAATCTATTACAAACAGGCCCGAGAAGCGGGAATTGTATTCCTGCGGTATGACGAAAAAAAACCTCCAACGGTTTCGCAGAATAAAGACCTGTTCGTCACGCTTGACAGTCCGGACTTTCCGGAAACTATCGAGATCGAAGCCGATAACGTTATTCTCAGCACCGGCGTAACCCCCCCGCCAGGCAACGACGTGCTCTCCGACATGCTCAAGGTTCCCCTGAACGCCGATGGGTTTTACGTGGAGGCGCATCTGAAATTACGGCCCGTGGACTTTGCTACCGAGGGGATATACCTGTGCGGTCTGGCGCATTCACCCAAGTTCCTGGATGAGAACCTCGCCCAGGCCCGCGCGGCGGCGGCACGGGCAACCACCGTGCTCTCCAAAACCCACCTGGACGTCAGCGCTCAGATTTCTCAGGTCGATCAAAATAAATGTATATCCTGTATGACCTGCGTGAAAGTCTGTCCGTTTTCGGCGCCCTACGTCAACAAAGACCACAAGGCCCAGATAGAAGCCGCCACCTGTATGGGCTGCGGCATTTGCGTCGCGGAATGTCCGGCGCGGGCGATTCAACTGAATCACTTTATGACGGATCAATTCTCGATTATGATAAAACAATTGTTTGAAGGCAAAGGTGAATTTACCTGGGACAACGAACCTATCGAAGACCGCCCGGCAAGTGAAGCCTACGCCTGCACAACCGCAAAGGCGCCCTAAATGATTGCGAAAGCATTTGAACCAAAAATTATCGCTTTTTGTTGTCACTACTGTGCGTATGCTTCCGCCGACTTGATGGGCTCGATGCGGATTCAATATCCGCCCAATGTCCGCATAATTCGCACTCCTTGTACGGGACGGCTGGAAGTGGAATATTACCTTAAGGCCCTGGAAAACGGCGCCGACGGCGTGTTGATCGCCGGCTGCCTCGAAGGCGGGTGTCATTTTATCGACGGCAATCTGTTTGCCAAACGACGGGTGGAGCATACCCGGAAAATGCTGGCGGAAATCGGCCTGGAGGAAGATCGGTTACGGATGGTTAATGTGTCCGCTTCGATGGCTCGACCCTTGTCCGAACTTATTATCAATATGGTCGATACCGTCCGAAAGCTGGGACCCAATCCTCTGGGAAAAGGTACAACCTCGAAACAAACGGAGAACGTGTCATGATCGTTGCGGAAAGAAAGAGTATTCCGGATATATTAAACATTCTGAAAACCCATGAAAAGGTATTGGTTCTGGGCTGCGGCACCTGCGTTACCGTGTGCCTGGCCGGCGGGGAACGCGAGGTCAGTATCCTATCCTCGGCCCTGCGCATGGCGGCACGATTGAAGGAGCAAACTCTGGCCGTCGAAGAACTGACGATCGAACGGCAATGCGATAACGTGTTTATCGAACAGGCCGCCGAAGCCATCGAAAGAAACGACGCCGTCGTCTCCCTGGGCTGCGGCGCCGGCGTCCAGGCGATTGCGGAACGCTACGTGCAGAAACCGGTGTATGCCGGACTGGATACCGCTTTTCTGGGCATTCTCGAAGAAAGAGGGATCTGGACGGAAAAATGCGCCGCCTGCGGTGCGTGCCTTCTGCATGAGTTTGGCGGCATCTGTCCCATTACCCGCTGTGCCAAACATTTACTCAACGGGCCCTGCGGAGGCTCCAAAGAAGACCGTTGTGAAATTCACCCGGATCGCGAATGTGCGTGGCAACTGATTTATCAACGATTGAAGGACATCGGGCAACTGGAGCGACTGAAAAATATTACTCCCCCTAAAAACTGGAACGCCAGCTTGCATGGCGGGTATCGCACCATTATTCGTTC
>CAZNQT010000013.1:0-21911 GCA_964574885.1 uncultured Pirellulales bacterium | reverse complement strand
CCTCCCGGCCCCCCCCCGCGAAACATACGCTCAAAAGGATTACTACCCTGGCTCTGATTCCGCGAAGACTGTTGATCTTTTTTAAAAATTTCGTTGATTAAATTGGCCACATTCGACGCATCCGAATATTTCAAGTGAAACACTTTAACATCGGTCACGCCGGCCATCTGGGTATCCACGGCACGGACGATTTCGACCATGCGGCGAATATTAGCCGTGGTATCGGTGATGACCAGGGTATTGGTTTCCTGGTTCGAGGTGATATTGGCGTAGGGCGGCAGCAATTCCGACAGTTCCTGTACCAGTCTGTCGGCGCGGGCATACCGAATGGGAATGACATGAGTAACGATTTCGTCGCTGGGGATGATGGCTTCCGGATCGCCACCCTGACGGACCGGAATCGTCATCGTTTTTGCCTGGTCCAATGGAACAATCTTTAGTGTACGTCCCATCATTACGGCGGCATAATTTTTTTCGATCAGTACGCTGTTGATGAGAGCCACGGCTTCCTCAAGCGTTAAGGGTTGTCGGCTGATCACCGTGAGGCGCCCCTCCACGGCGACATCGGTAACGATAACGATGCCGGTGACTTCCGAAAGATGATCCAGTATGGTTGCGAGCGTGGCATTTTGGAAATTGAGCATGATCTTTTTATCGCCGTTCGTAACCACCTTGATTTCTTCGACAACCTTCTCCTCGGCCGGCGCCGGTGCCATTGGCGCTCGGTTCTCATCGGCGGGGGGCGCGGGAATGGACGTTGCGGTCTCGCTTTCGTTGGGTTCCGGGATCGTGGCAGAGGGTGCAGCCTGGGCTTGCGTTCGACGGTGGAAATTAGTACCGGAAAACAATACCATTATGGTCAGGGTAAAAATGATTACGTTTCGCATATAATTACACTCCTATACAAATCGAATAATATTGTTTCGGGGGATTTATTTTTGTTCCAGTTCTTTCTTTCTTCTTTCCATGAGTTTTTTCAAGATATCATCCGTATCCGTCGAGTCCGTCGGGGCAGGTTCCGTCTTCGTGGCGCCGGCGATACCGGAGGCGGGACTTGAAGGTGCTGATTCCCCTACAGGATTCAGGAGGTCCTGCATGGTCAGGGAGGACGTCTGCGCTCCTCCGGTCAAATCGCTGCCGACCTGAATCGTGATGGTTTTCGCGTCTTTTTCCAGTTCGATGTTATCCAGGGTGATATGCTTGATTTTCATCTCGGCGACGGTATTCCCGATTCGATACATCTGTGTATCGCCGTAGCGAGTGTTTTCCACAAAAGCAATATACTCGTCTCCCCAGCGGCTGATTCCAATGAGCACATAACTCTTTTGAGGCGGTGGGGGCGGCGCAACGTTTCGCTCGACCCTGGACGGTTCCGGTTCCCTTCTGCCCCGATCGCGCGTGAAAATATTCCGTTCTAAGATCAAACCATATTGGTTCATAAATCCGCTATCGCCCCCGCGGCGTTCTCGGCTATATCGGTCCGAACGGCGCTGGGCCAGGTCTAAACCGGAATACAGCAGTAACACCCATAGAATGATTCCGAGTATCCAGTATTGCTTTTTCATCTTCGGGCGCCTCCTATCGGCATGACGGGACCGGCGGATTCGGGCGTCTTCTCCGATTCTTTGGGAAAGTGGATGGCGGAGACACTCACCTGCAGGCTCATATCATCTGCCGCCTCCTGTCGGGAACTGAGCTGAATATCTTTGAGTCGCAACGGCAGGGTGGTATGCTCCAGTTGATACAGAAAATGTCCGATCGCATTCATATTGCCCGTACCCGTTACCAGGAAGGTGATTTCCTGAAAATTTTCTTCTTCCTTACTGGTAACCCGGTCCGGTGTGATGGAGGAAAGGTTGACGCCATATTGTCCTGACCAGTTCCGCACTTCATGCAATACCCGACTGGTGGTATCCGAAGCGTTTTCGCAGACACCTTGTTCGGAGTACGTGCGCCATTTTTTCTCCAGGAGTCCCTGGCGATCTAATAATCCGAACGCCTTATTCCATTGCGCAGATACCTGCTCTTTCCGGATTCGGGTCTCCTCACGCATGCCCAGCAAAGGAGTCAAAGCATACCGATCGAGCACGAAGAGAGCGAGTACCGCCACGGTGCAAATTACGATATATTTTTCACGTTTTGATAAAACCATCGTCCAAGCCCTAATGTTTATTTCCTGACCATTCCATCGAGGTTTTCCGTTTTATTATCCGTCACCTGTGTTTGTGCGTCCGAATTATTATTTATATCCTTATTAGGTTGCAGATGTCCGTTGGTATAGAGAAAATCTATCGCGAAGGCCAGGTCCTGGGAGTTGCGTCCGGTGTTTCGCAAGTAGAGCATTTTCGGATTGGCAAACACGGTGTTTTTGTTCATTTTATCCAGGACGTCCAGAAAGGCGGCTTCGTTTTGCGATTTACCGGTAATAATACCGCGCATGTCTTCGCGGAGGGCCAGGCTGGACACCCAAATCGTACCCTGCTCCGGAAAGGCCTCCGTCAATTCGAGCATACAATCGAGAACCTTAGGCCGACCGGCGTACCAGGTTTTGATGGTGGAGATTTTTTGGGCGAGTTCTTCGGCGACCTCGATCTCCGCTTTATGTTCTTCGAGTTGAGCGGTCATTTCCGCGATCGCGCGGCTGTCCTGATGCCAACTCCAGGCCAGGGAAAAACTGAGGATAAACAACACCGCAACTGCAGCAGCAGCGTACAATAGAGGTTTTTTGTGCGAGGATTTAATTTGAGTAGTGACTTTGGAATGGAGAAAATCTACAGCAACAGGCTCAACCTGTAGTCCGACAGTCGCCAGAGAAACCGGGGCTACGTACTTACCGGCTTCCGGTGTGTTTTGCCAATCCCAACATTTCGCGTCGAGTACATCGAAGCCGTTGCGAATATGGAACGGTCGGTGGAGGTGTTGTTCCAAGGTTTCCAGGGAAAGAGCTTGCGGTTCCGCTCCATTCCATACAATTAAGGTGTCACTATCCGTAGAACCGGACGGATGGGGCGTCAGGGCAAAATAATTGTTCAGTTGTTGGTATAATCCTAATGGCGCCGAGTCCGCCTTTCGCTCGTTGGGAGGTGTGAAAGACAAATGCTTGACGGATCGGAAACCCACGCCATTCTGCTCTACAATTTCCACATAGTTAGATCGAAGATATACCATATAGCGAGCAGCCGAAGAAGACGAATGGGATAAGGGCAAGAGAGCCAACGAAGAAGAAGTAACCGAAAGAACTTTCAAACCGGCGTCTCGCACGGCGGTAAGAATCTGTTCCATCCTGCGGCGTAAGGTAGCCATTACCAGCAGGCGAGTATGGGCGGCGGAGTTTTTATCGGCAGTATAATCGAGGACCAGATCGTTCATCTCCAGGGAAAATTCTTTTTCGGCCATCAATTGCACCACGCCGGCGAGAGCATCGTTCGGGACGGTAGGAATTTCATTTGCCTGGACCAGAAGCCATTTGGCAGGCAAGCCAATCACTACCTCTTTAGCGGAAAACTGGTGGGTTCGGAGAAACTGCTGCAGATCCGCCGCCCATAGATCCGGCTTCGTAAACTCCGCCTCCGAAGGCAGAGTGAAGGTTTCGGCTCGTTCGACTCGGTAGCGGGAGGCGCTTTGATGCAATTCGGCCAGGAGAATCTGGTTGTCTTCTACGGCAAAACCTAATACTTTTTTTATCTTAGTGAACATGAATGATTTTCCCAGGTTATCAAACCGTTACTAATAAAAACTCCCTGTACGTAAGGATTTCAAGATTTCCGTATCCAGGGGCCAACCCAGATGGTGTAGCGATTTCCAGTACACAATCCGGGGCGTTCCTTGCTGCATATCTAATACGGCCCGATACCGTCGATAGGCTCGGCCGTTACGGCTGACTCCGATAATATCCGCGGAGTACTGGAAAGAGCGCGTCGTTATATGAGCGCCGATGGCAACGGCTTTTTCCTGATCCAACACCTCCGCCACCCATGCTATGGACGCCAGATCTTCCTCCTCCAGAGACGCACGCTTGGAAATGAGTTTATCGGCATCATTTTCTGTCATTTCAGGCAGACAGAGCAGTACTTCCCGCGGCGCGGTGTTCACATTGACCAGTCCGGTCAGAGTGTTCTGGGATTGGGTGGTGAGACGATCCGCGATTTGCTTGAATTCTTCTATCGTCAGTCCGCTGCGATAATAGAAGTCAAGAATATTAGCATAAGGCCGACCGTCGCGTGCGGCATCCATCACTGTGAAATACCGGTCGTCTTTGATTAATTCCCGTAATAGATCGGATAATTGTTCTTCAGCATTGGTGTCATTTACATTGATTCGACTTTGACCATCCTGCGAGACATTGGGCTGGCGTGAATAGACCGTGACATAATCATAGATCCCACGATCGAGGCGTCCGTTTTTATTGTCAGGCGGTTCACTTTCATCCGCATCATTTTCGTTGGCATCCAGCACTCCGTTTTTATTGGTATCCTCGCCATAGAGAATTTCCTCGCTCGCCCCGCGGAGCAGGAGGACTTCTTCCACGGTTTCCAATGGACCGTCTTTGCAATAATAGGGATCCGCCAATAGAAGATAATATTCATTTTCCGCGCCGCCGGGGGTTATTTCACTATCCGTGTCGCGCCAATCAATGATGGCAGAGGCCAACTCGGAAGTCATTCCAGGCAGTTTCAGCAACATTTCTTCCGTAGCGGAATTGAGATTAATCTTGGACGCTTCATCAGTCAGACCATAGGTGTAATTGCGATCGTCCGATAGATTGGGATGCAGCACCCAGAAGAATCCGGTTTCCAGTTCAATGGCTTCAAACAGGTCCTGCCCCTGAGTGAGAATCACCGTCTCCTGATCCGATTGAAGTTCTGCTATGATATATTGCAATGCTCCCCGGGTAATAGAATCGGCCTGCACGGAAGCGATGTAATTCGCCGACGCGATCGCTTCGACGCGTGTCGAACGGGAAAACACCAGCACCAGACCGGCCAAAATCAACACGATCCAGATCGTGACAATTAAAACCGTTCCCTTATCCGTTCCATTTTTTATTGCCGGTTTCTTCATAGTAGAGGACAATATTCCCATAAATAATATTTCAAAGATTGTAAAACATTAGCGCACAATACTTCAGTTTGTTCCAACACACGATTTCAACCTCTTTATCCGGGATTTACTATTTTGCTTAGTAATCCGTATGGTCCCGAGTTCCGTTATAATTGTCTCCTATTAGCTAACATATACACGGGTTTCGTTACTTTGCCTTGACGTCGTAGCAGTACAATACATCCTGGTCGCGCACATATAGTTTGCCGTTGGCCACGACCGGGTGGGCCCAGGCCGGCTGCCTGGATCTGTCCGGTTGTTCAAATCGACCTCGCTCGATGTATTGCTTCGGATCCGGTTCAATCAGGAGCATGGTGCCATTCTCCATGCGATAGTACAGTCGCCCATCCGCCAGTGCCAGCGAGCCCTTCGCGCGACGACCTGCGCTCTCGCGCTGATCCCACATGATTTTACCGGTCTGGAAATCGAGGCAGGCGAGAGCGCCACCCTCGTTACCGCCGTTGGCGCCATACAGGTAATCGTCCAGGAGGATCATGCCGCCATGGTGATTTTGCATGTCTCTTGTAGAATAGACTTCCTCGGCTTTGACACCGCCATTGTCATCCTTGCTCAGTTTCACCAATCCTCCGCCTGCACCATAGGCGGAAGCAGCGAACACCATGCCATCGTGGTATAGCGGCGTGGAACAGTTAATGCCCATACGGTTGGCCGGTTTGTCATATCGCCACAGAAACTTCCCGTCGGACGCCGCGAATCCTGCGAGTGTATTAGAGATGAGTTGTACGTACTGGCGTTGACCGTCGAAGTCGATGGCGATAGGCGAGGCGTAAGCCGCTCCAGTGCCTCTGGAACCGCCGCGTCCACCGAAGCCGCCTCGTCCGCCGCCGAAACCACCACGGCTGCCAAAGCCGCCGCGTCCACCAGGAGCAGCAGAGCCGGCGTCGGAACTACCGGTCATCTGAGCCTTCCAGATTGTCTTGCCGGTCAGCTTGTCGAGGGCTACCAAGGTCGCGTTTGTGCTGCCGGGAGTTACGATGACCTTATCGCCGTCAACGAGCGGCGATTCGCGGTAGCTCCACATGGGTACGCGTCCGCCAAAATCTTCTGTCAGGCTGCGTTGCCAGACAATCGCTCCGTCTTTTACTTGCAGACAGACCACATCCCCAGCCAAACCCTCGACATAGAGTCGTTCGCCATCGATTGTCGGCGTGCACGCGGGCCCCTCTTTTCCCTGCGACGCACGTTGAGCAAAAGCTGGTCCAAGGCGTTTTACCCAAATTTCACTGCCATCCTTTTCGGATAGGGCCCAAACAACTTCGTCGTCGCCGCGATTACTCATGAAGTAAATTCGCCCGTCGGCAATCGCCGGAGCGCTGTCACCGCCGCCGAGTTTGTCGATTTTCCAGGCCAGCGGCGGACCATCCTTTGGCCATTCCTTCAGCAGTCCCGTGTCCGCGGACTTGCCGTCCCGGTTCGGCCCCTGCCATTGGGGCCAATCGGCGGCCAAACTGCAACATGCCGCTACCATTAAAACTATGGCTGTCCACGTTGCTTTAATCTTCATTTTTACTCCTTTTAAGAATCAGCATTACATAGCCATCGAGCTCGTTGTCGTGGCTGCCTGACTGCAGGGCAACTGAAACACGTGTTGCACGGCATAAATATCGTAGTCCTTCAGTGGATCCGTCGTAGGCTGTTTGATGGAAAGCGCAATTTCCACGGCAAGAGGCAAACTATCATCCAGAGAAGCGGAATCCCAGTTGTTCAGCCAATCGTAGCCGTCGTAATAACTCAGATTGAATGACAATACATCGCGACACAGAATTTCCTCGAAGTACCGCGGTTCCACTGAGGGCAGCAAATTCACCGCCGTACGACGAACCAGCAGATTCGATTCGTCATAGTTCGAGGGCACTAACAGCAATTCGACCTGCACAATATCGCTCGCTGCGGCGGTATGGTATTGTTGGTAATGCGTGGTGAAAAACCACAGGTTATCACTGTCGTGTCCGCGTGTATCGACACCGTCGATACCCTGAAACTCACCGGCCAGTGTTCCATTGGGGGGCAGGGCGGCTTCGATGTCCTGCTGTAAAAGTTTCATGACAATTCGCGCCTGGCGTACGGGCCCGACGGCTCGTTCGGCACTTTCTTTGGCTTTATATCCGATATATAAACTGGCAAACAGGGAAGCGGCCAACACCACCATCATAGACATGGCCGTCAACAGTTCCAGAAACGTGAATCCCTTATTAGTATAGTTTGCTTTCATAGTTCTAGTAGGCATCACTCCGGATATACCAACGTGCTTAGCGTTACGTCTTGTTCCATCAGGTTTTCCTGCCAGTACACAAACACGGTGACTTCCTTGACGGAGACGCCGGACCAATCCACGACCTGCGCCTCCCAGCGATATTTAGGCCAATCCTCGCCGAAATCCCCGTTCATGGAACCATTGAGATAGCCCTGGGTAACCACGAGTTCCGTCAGTTTGTTATCCGCTAACGAACAGGCTTCCACCTCTTGGACGGATTGGTCGGTCAAGCGCATGATCATTCCCAGCCCTTTCATCGCGACGGGAATAATAATCACGATGAGGACAAAGGTGGCGAGAACTTCCAATAGAGTAAATCCTCCGTGAGAATTTCTTCTTCGATATATATATGAATCCATTAGTACCATTGGTTTACCGGGTCCTCGGCGGTCGTAATGTAGTATTGTTCCGTGGGAGTGGGACAGATAATGGTAATAACTTCCTCCCGTCGATTGACTAATCGAATTCGTCCCGGCTGACAGCGTCCGGTGGCATCAAACTCAATGTAATAGGCCCAGGGATTGACCTCGTTGGGAATACCATCTAATTCAATGGTAGTATCCCGGGGCAGAGAAAATCGTCGCCCCATCTCGGTCCCTAGGTCTCGATAGAGCCCTTGATCCCTAACGGTGATCCAGTAGTCCCCCTCTCGAATATCAAAGTTTAAGCAATAAATGCGACCTTCAGCGACGGCCTGGGAATTCGCGTATTTGGTTAACGCCAATATTTGCTCCGCCGCATTTTTGGTTTGGCGAGAGGCAAAAAATCCACGCAGCGACGGCGCCGTGATCGCCAATAGGGTACAAATTATCAGCATCACCAAAATCATTTCCAACAGAGTAAAACCCACCGTTCGGCAACAATGAGATTTCCTCTTTTCAAAATCGTGGGCCGATTCCGAGGAAATGAGGTTGCTATTTTTGGGCCCAGTTGACGACATCATCGTCTCCACCTTCCTGACCGTTGGGACCATAGGAATACAGATCATAACCGTTGACGTTGTATTGGCCCGGATATTTATATATGTACTTATTCCCCCAGGGGTCGAGGGGAATCCCTTTTTTGATATAGGGGCCATTCCAACCCACGGAGTTTGCAGGCGGTTCGACCAGGGCGCCTAATTCTTCAGAGGTGGTCGGATAACGCCCGACATCAATTTCAAAGGCGTCCAGAGCGAGTCCCAGATTGGCAATATCCGTATTAGCCGCCGTGATCCGCGCCTGTTCGGAGCGCCGGGTGAATTTGGGAACGACCACCGCCGCCAGAGCCGTGAGAATCACCAGAACCAACAACAGTTCGATCAGCGTAAAACCCAACTTGTCCATGGATCCGTGTGGCATGCTTATCCGTTTGTATCTTTGGCATCGCATAATGTTCTGTCACTCCTGTTTTGCAAAACGTATGGTTACCGAATCAATTCCTGGAGATTAAATACCGGCAGCAGCATCCCGATGACGACCGTTCCGACCAACGCGGCCATAATGAACAGCAGCGCCGGTTCCGTTAATGCCACCATCATGCGGAGATGCCGATCCAGTTCTTCTTCGTAGGCCCCGGCTAGACGTACCAGTTCCTTATCCAGCCGACCCGTCTCCTCTGCCACCGCCACCATCTCGATTACCGAAGCGGGAAACAACTGGGGACAATCCGCCAGGCTCTTGGCCAGCGAGTTTCCGTGCTGAACCTGTTCGATCGCGCTATTTACGGTAGCGGCGAGTGTTTGATTACCGATTGCCTCCTTGGCCACTTGCAGCGAACTCACCAGCGGCACTCCCGATTCCACCAGCGTTCCCAACATACGGCAAAATCGAACCAGGGCAAACCGCGCCACACCCACTCCTATCAGCGGACACCGCAGTAGGAATTTTTCGATTCCCAGTCGCCCCTCCTCACGGGTCATCGCCCGACGTAAAGCAACCACAACCAGAGCTACCCCCATTAAGAGGATCAGCCAGTACTTGGTGATGACTTCGCTGGTTGCGACAATCGCGCGCGTCAATTTGGGAAGCTGTCCGCCGAATTCGGCAAAGATCGAGGAAAACCTTGGGATAAAATACGTTAATAGGAAAATGAGAATCATGGTGGCCAGCACGGCCAATACGATCGGATAGATCAAGGCCGCTTTGACTTTACCCTTCAAATCCTGTTCCCGACTGCGGAACTGGGCGATTTGGCTCAGGACCAGATCGAGAAATCCCCCGGTTTCTCCCGCCCGCACCATAGCAATATAAATGGGAGGAAATGATTTCGGCCATTGCGCCAAGGCTTCTGCGAGTGACATCCCCTCGCTGACACTATTGCGGATCTCGGCCCATTGCTTTTTCGCGGCGGGATTGGAAGCCTCTCGTGACAGAATATGCAACGATCGACTTAACGGCACTCCCGCCGCCAGTAAATTCGCCAGTTCACGTGTAAACGATTCCACATCCTTTTTCGATACCCATCCCGGACGGAGAGAGAAATGGGTCGGTTCTTTTACCGAAACTTTCGTTTCTTCCACGGCCAACGGAGTCAGATTTTTCGCAAAAATCTGTTCCAGGACATTTGCCCGACTCGGAGCGGACAGAGTCTCCGTGCATTCCTGTCCGTTGGCATTCATTGCTTTGTACGTATAGGTAGGCATAAATCAATTCGCGATTACAAAATACTTTCTTTAGTAATCCGCATTACTTCTTCGATGGTGGTCTGGCCTTGATTCAGATACCGGCAGGCATCTTGTCGCAGGTTTTTCATTCCCTGCTGTGTGGCCACTTTACGAATAGGACCGGCCGACGCTCCTTCCAGAATCTTGGTGCGAATCTCTTCGGTGATCACCATTAGCTCGAATATCCCTCGGCGTCCCAAGTAGCCGGTTCCCTGACATTTGCGACATCCTCGTCCGTGATACAATTTGTCCGGCAGCGGTCCCGCAAACTGTTGTTGCAGGGCGGGCAGATCGTTCACCAAGGCTTCTTCACGACAATCCGGGCAAATCAGTCGAACTAACCGCTGAGCGATGGCTGCTTCCAGCGATGAGGCGACCAGATAGGGTTCTATTCCCATATCCACTAAGCGAGTCAGCGCCCCGGGGGCATCGTTGGTATGTAACGTGGAAAATACCAGGTGCCCCGTCAAGGAGGCCTGGACCGCGATTTCCGCCGTCTCCAGGTCGCGGATTTCTCCGATCAGGATGACATCCGGATCGTGACGCAGGATCGAACGCAACCCGCGGGCAAACGTCAAACCCGCCTTGGTGGAGACCTGAATCTGATTGATCCCGCGTAACTGGTATTCAATCGGATCTTCAATCGTAACGATTTTTCGTTCGATGTCATTGATCTGGGAAAGAGCCGCGTATAGGGTTGTGGTTTTTCCGCTCCCGGTAGGCCCCGTTACAAGAATAATACCGTGCGGCAAGCCCAAAATGCGGTTAAACGCCTGATGATCCTCCCGGGACAACCCCAGTTGCTCGGGACCCAGGAGAACGGAGGATTGATCGAGAAGCCGCAGCACCACCGCTTCACCGTGGAGCATGGGAATGACAGAGACCCGCACGTCGATCTCCCGGCCCGAAATCCTGATTTTGACGCGTCCGTCCTGGGGCAGTCGTTTTTCTGCGATATCGAGGAAGCTGAGAATTTTAAGTCGGGAGATAATGGCGGCGTGAAACCGTTTTACCTCGGATGGAATCGCAGCTTCTTTCAAAACGCCGTCGATGCGATATCGTACCCGCAAAATATCCTCAAAAGGTTCAAAATGAACGTCCGTAGCCCGCAACTCGATCGCCTCGGACAGGATCTGATTGACAAACCGGATGATGGAAGCGCCCTCGGCCTCATCAGTCAGGTCCAGATCGCCTTCCATCCCCTTTTCGATTGCTACCCATCCCGCTTCGTCCGACTTGGACACCATCGACTGGACCGTGTCGGCGCCTACGCCCAGATAGAGCTTAATACAGCGTTCAATCTCCGCTGATGGGGCCAGAGCCATTTCCAGGTCTTTTCCGGTCATCAAGCGAAGTTGATCCATACCCGAAGTATCGAACACGTTGCTGGTGGCCACCAGGATCGCGCCATTTCGCTCCTCTAACGGCAGAATCTTTTTTTCCAGCAGGATCCGGGCCGGAAATTGCGCTAAAAATTCCTTGCTCGGATGGTATTGCTCCAGATCCACCAGTGGCGCCTGTAGTTGTTGGGCCAGAATCTGAAGATACTGCTCTTCCGACATATCACCGCCCGTTCGAAGCGCTTGATCGATAGCATCGCCTTCGATCAAACGCTCCGTAACTTGTTGGGCGGATTCAATGAGGTCTGTGTCTTTGTCTTGCATTTTTTTTACAGGATTCGTGGTCATCGTACGCTAATTTCCCAAATCTATTATTGCAGATAGCCCATTAATACCAGTTGCGCTTCCTGGCGAATGGTCAAAACCTGACGCAAATTTTGTTGGGCCTTGACGAGTTTTTGCTTGGCTTTCTCGCGTGCCGTACGCAGCGCCGTTAAGACCTGTTTGATCTGGGCGGGATTGGGTTTCTCCGCATCCAGCAGTGTCTGCAACGCCTGGGTGCTCTTCTCGATATCCGACTGAGGCTGGTTGTTTTGCCCTTGTCCGGGTCTGTTACCGCCACGACTGCCTGGACCGCCGAAGCCGCCGCGACCGCGACCAAACATCCTCATCATGCCCCCTCGATTGTTGACTTCCCGGGAAAGGGTCATCACCGCGGACAGTCTGGGCTCGATCACTTTCCAAGCTTCGTCTTCCGCCCCCAGCATTTCCTTCATCCGCTCCATCATACGCTGCTGAAACTGCTGCGGATCGAAACGCATTCCGCCCGGACCACGGTTACGGCCTTGTCCGGCTTGATTTGGTCCCCGATTCTGCCCCCCACCTTGTTGAGACTGGAGTTGATCTATCAATACCACACTGAAAAATCCTGCTACTACCAAACCGACAATCCATTTTCTTGAAATCATTACTAAACTCCTTAAATTCATATATAGCAATATGTTACAGGTTCATGGAATACTTAGACCTTGGGCGCACTATCTCCCTGATCTTTTCCTACAGTGCCAGCCGGCCCACTCTCAAACATGTCCTATAGGCTTGATTTCTTATGGCATAACGTATTTCTCGGAAACATATTGCAGGAAAATTTTCGTTCGACTCGGAAAACTTTCGCTCCTTTTAACACCCGAGCATGTCTCATGAGTTCCTGAAGAATCCCAACGGTTTTTCTTCTCGATATACTTTTTCCCTGAATCCTGCAATTCCACCCCCAGGTTTCGATGATCTTGGGATTAAACAAGATCCATTTCGGATTTTCCGGGTTCAACGGCGCCGAATTTTACAGAGTTTTCGCCAGGGATTATTTGTGAATTCTTATATTTACCTGTAGTTACGTCAACAGGGTTGCATTTTCTTGCTCCCATTTACCCTAAATATCTGTCATCACTCAACTTATAATTTCTTCGAGTCCCCGGAAACAGAGTAAGCGGATGGTCATTTTAAGTCAATTTTTAAAGATAAATCGTCAGAAAGCTCCGCCGAAAACGGTTGCTTATAGGTTATAATTACGATATATACTAAAGAAGGTAGGAATTCGATAGTTACGTACTGCCATTTTGGAATTACATTTGTTGGAGAATATCGTATGCCCGGCAGGTTATTCCAAAATAGAGAGATCGGTCAAATCGTGGAACATCACATGCGCCAGTGGAATCTGTCTCGAAACCTAAAGGAAAAAAGTGAAATGCAGGCACGTTTAGCAGGTGGAGCAAGAATCGATTACATTACCATCAGTCGGGAATTCGGCAGCGGGGGCGAGGAGGTGGCCCGAACACTTTCCGATCTGATGAAATGGCAATTATACGACAAAGAAATACTGGATTACATGGCAGAGAATTTGCATGTCCATGTGCGTACGTTAAAGAGCGTGGATGAGCGATCCATGGGGTGGATGGAAGATTGGCTCAAACCGATATTCGCTTCGAAATCGGGCGAACACGTGGAGCAGTTGAGTTACTATAAACATCTGGGCAAGGTGTTGCTGGTGATCGCGAAACACGGGCATGCGATTATCGTGGGCCGGGCGGCGGGCATCTTGTTGCCGCGAGAAAAAGGACTGAGCGTTCGGGTAACGGCTCCCTTTGAACTGCGATGCCAACGGTACGCCCAGGAAAATCAGGTCGGCGTGGAAGAAGCAACATCGATAGTGAAAAAGGCAGATAAAACCCAGTCTCGGTTTGTGAAAGACTTTTTAGAAAAGGATGTGGGCGATCCGAAATATTACGATATTTTGTGTAACACCGATAAAATCTCACCGGTATCGGTGGCAAAATTGATCTGGCGTTCGTTCGATCAAAGGGTCGCCAGCCAGAAAGAGCATGAGAAGATAAAGGTGGAGGGCGTCGATATCGCACGCGTCGTGGAATATCAGATGCAGCAGTGGGAACAATCACGCGCGAAAGGCAAACAGGACGAATCTGCGGACGTCACCGAGGGCGGCAAGATAGACTATATCACCATCAGCCGGGAACTAGGCAGCGGCGGCGAAGAAATCGCCCGGATCCTTTCTGATTTGACCCAGTGGCAGTTGTACGATAAAAAAATTCTGGATTACATGGCCGATAACATGAACGTGCATATCCAGATGTTAGCGAGCGTGGATGAACAGACCCTGGGTCGGATTGGCGATCGGCTGGTACGCTTTTTTTCCGGGAGGTCGGAGGAACATTTAAAATGGCGCTATCAGGAACATCTGGGCGAAACCTTGCTGGTGATCGCCTCGCATGGTCGTGCCATCATCGTAGGCCGGGGCGTCTGCCAGATGCTCCCGCGGGAAAGAGGGCTGAGCGTCCATGTGACGGCGCCGTTTGAACTGCGGTGCCAACGGTATGCCATGGAAAATAATATCGGAATCGAGAAAGCGAAATCGATTGTCGAAAAAGCGGATAAGGAACAGAGTCGATTCGTGAAAAATTTCACCGGTAAGGATATTTCGGATTCGAAGCATTATGATCTGATATGCAGTACGGAAAAGCTGTATCCGGTGTCGGTGGCCAAACTGATTTCGCGTGCCCTGGAACAGCGGGCAACGAGCGAAGAGCAGCAAACGGAAGAGTCGGAGGATTAAAAAATAGCGGTCATGGCCACGCTTCGCGCAGCCATGCCGCTTTGTTATACTGGTTCTCGCAACGTATCAAGCGCCGGGGGTCATCAGAAGCAGGAACACAAAACCGAAGAGTCCCACCGTCTCGACAATACCCATCGCAATGATCATAAAAACCAGTCCCTTACCTTCGCCTTCAGAGATGGCGCGACAGGCAGCGGCGCCGATCAGGCCCTGCATCCAGGCGCTAAAGAGTTCCGCCAGGCCGCAGGCCAATCCGATTCCCAATAACGTACCGGCGTTGGCGGCGACAATACTGGGATCTTCCACGATTCCAGGCTTGAGACCTTTTAGCATGAGAATGAAGGCGTAGATCGTCTGCGATAACGGCATTCCCACCAGGATAATATATGAGAAATTAAGAGGCTTACCGGCTTTGGCCTCTTTCGCCCATGCCCCGGCGGCGGCTCTGCCGGCGGCGCCGATGCCGACGGCGCTGCCGATAGCCGCCAGTCCCAATGTCAAACCGAGTCCCATCTGTCCAAAAAATACATCTGTTGCCATATTCTAGGTCTCCTTGAACTTTACTTGTTCCTTTTACCAAACGGCGCGTAAGCGTAACCAAGCCACTGCACGCCGGCATTGTTGGAAAATTCCAGCATATTCAATCGGACGCCGTGAGCAAAGATAGCAATCACGCAAAGTCCGATATTCAGAGCATGACCGAAGATAACAATCGGCGCGCCGGCAAACCAGGTTGCGGCCTCAGCAACAATACCACCGAGGGTATTGAAGGCTACGGCGATATAGAAACTGGCCATGCCCACGGCCATAAGTCGGATATAGCTCATCGTGTCGGAAAACGTACTAAGCATCGGCAGCAGTGACGAGGCAAATCCCACGCCAACCATTTTCACGGGATTTTTACTGGGGGCGGTGAACAGAACGAAAAGAGCGGCGCCCAGACCGCCGGCCAGATAAATCAGCCCCATAGGCGCCGGTAAGGCGTCACTGCCGAAGAACAATAACCAGATAATTCCGAGCATGGCCCAGAGAAACAAACACCACCCAAGTTGCGCCAGTGCACGCAGGTCTGGTGCAAACATAAGGGCCTGACGCAGATGGGCAAATGTAAGATGAATACAGCCAAATAATAGACTAACTTTAATCAGGATGGCCTGTGCCTTTTCCGCATCGGCGTCCCAAAGCGGAGCCAAAGCGACCATCGTTTTACGTATTGCTCCGCCCAACCCCGAATCAGCAAAAGAATCCGGCGTAATCCCGAAGTAATTGGCCGTCAATATACCCCAGATCATGGTGGCTACCCCGATAGTAAGGAGCAGAAAGGTTTTTTCTTTGCCGGCTTTGACGACGAGTTTTCGATACCAAACCAGCGGTATCAGCGCGAAGATCAAACCATAACCGGCGTCACCGATGAGCATAGCGGCAAAGAGAGGCAAGGCAATCATGAAAAACGGGGACAAATCCGGTTCCTTATACCCGGGTATGGTTCCGAGTATATCGAAGAGCCCCTTGATCGGCAGAACCCATTTGGGATAGCGAATCAGAGTGGGGGGAGTTTCCTCCGGCAAAGGCGGTATAATCTTGACGGCGGCTGCTATGCCCGCTTCGGCAAGGGAAGCCGCGAACGTTTCACTTTCATCGGCGGGCGTCCAGCCTTTCAGGGCGAAGAGATTTTCATCGGCCAGGGCTGCCCGGGTGGCGATGGTAAATTCCGTTTTCTGTTGCAATTCGTTGATTTTCTGCTGCATCGCATTGACGAAAGGAGCTAATTCCGCCAGCCGCTGCCGATTCTTTTTGAGAGTGCGGTCAATGGAGTCCGCTTCGGCGCGCAGCATCGGGCGGTCATGTTTCGGCAGGGAAAGAAGTTCCGCCTGTTCGGGCAGTTTTTCGTTGCCGGTACGGTCAATGACGGCCACGAGCGAACGTTTGCCGGGCAATGCACCCATCACATCGACACATTCGGCCTGTACCTCGCTGATTTGGTCCGTGGGAATGGAAAAAAACGATAGATGGATATTCGCTTGTTTAAGGCGATCCAGGTCTTGCAGCGTCACGTTGCCCCAGAGGTTCAGTTGTTCATATTCCCTGTGCAGGGCGGACAGGCGGCTGGTGAGTTCCGCGGTATCCCTCTGAATCCGGAGGGTTTCCTGGGCGGCTTCGATGGGCGAGAGTGGGGGCGGCGACCCCTCGGCAGAACACTGCGACAGCGTTTGTAACGCCAGTCGGAGCTGTTCCAGGTCGGCGACCGTTTTTTCGTCGGCAATCGCTTTGTCAGGATCGACAGGTTGGATATGTACCATACCCAATTCAGCGAGCGTGTTAAGTAACTTATCGCGCCCTTTGGCATGGCCGGCGACAAAAATTTTATTCATTTTAACGATCATGCGACTTTTTCCTCGGGATCGGAGGGATCAAAAGCGAGTCGTTTGCCCTGATCGGTTTCGGCCAGCTTGGCCTTGGCGATTTTGGCCCGGCCGACGGCGGCCGTCATCTCATCGCCGAGCTTGATCTGAATGACGCGTATCGCTTCCCGGGCTTCGGGAATTTTCACTTTTTCAAACAGATTGACCCGCTGCACGATTTTCGTCAATTCACGTTTGAGCAGCCGGTGTCTCAGTTCAATCAGTTCCCACTGTGCCTCCAGGCGACTGACATGCCGTAAATCCTGCAGGACGCGATCGACCCATGCGCTGGTGGCGAACAGACTGTAGCGCGCCGAGGGAAAGACGCAATCTTCAAAGTTAGGGACGTTCACGCCGGCGATATTCTGGGTGGTGGTTTTCACTTCTTCGGATTTTGCCAGACCTCGCACATCGACGCCGGCTCTGTCGTTCAAGAGCGGCAGGGACGGCTCCAGTTGTCGGCGGGCCTCGTCCAGGTTATGGGATGCCTCTTGCATTTCCTTACCGGCCTGACGGACGGCGATTTGCAGTTGCTGCTGCTTGAGCTGCAGCATAGGCAGATATCGCTGGAAACGCCCCAAAGCGTCGCGATAGCGTTTCAGTTCCGGTCGTGTAAGTTTGATTTTTTTTGCCATTTTCTAATTTGTATAGGAATTCCCGGATATAATCCGGTGGTATTTATTCCGTTTGAATATCTTTGGGCCAGTGTTTTTCGAGTATGGAGCGTCGAATACCGGTTTCAGCCGGCTCGAAACACTCAGCGAGAATCGCCCAGCACTGATCCAGGGCGTCGAACAACGGGATGTTACGTGAGAGATCCATGATTTTATCTTCGAAAATACTGCCGTATCTCAGTAATTTCTTGTCCCAGGCGGACATTTCAAATCCCATATCGCGTTTTTCGCGGGTTTCATTACACAGTGCGTACAGTTGGATACAGCCATCCATGATGGCCCGATGATCGTCGCGGGTTTTTCCATTCACCTGTTGTTTCAGCCGGCTTAGGGAACCGAATGGTTCGATACGACCGTTGCGCAGGTAGAACTGGCCCTCCGTGATATAGCCGGTGTTGTCGGGCACGGGGTGCGTTACGTCGTCGCCGGGCATGGTCACGCACGCCAGGACCGTTACGGAACCGGCATCGTCGAAATCGACGGCTTTTTCATACCGGCGCGCTAATTGCGTATAAAGGTCGCCGGGGTACCCGCGATTGGACGGGATTTGCTCCATGATGATGGAGATTTCCTTGAGGGCGTCGGAGAAGGCCGTCATATCGGTCAGCAGCACCAGCACCCGTTTATTCTGCAAAGCGAATTGTTCGGCGACGGCCAGGCAGAGGTCCGGGATCAACAGACATTCCACCACCGGATCCGCGGCGGTATTGATAAACATGATCGTTCGTCCGAGTACGCCGCCTTCTTCGAATGTATTGCGAAACTTGAGGTAATTATCATATCTCAGTCCCATGCCGCCCAGAATGATAATATCGGCATTGGCCTGCAATCCGATCCGGGCGAGCAGATCGTCATAGGGTTCGCCGGCGACCGAGAAGATCGGCAGCTTCTGCGATTCGACCAGCGAATTAAAGATGTCGATCATAGGGATGCCGGTGTGGATCATGTTATCGGGCATTCGGCGTCGGACGGGATTCACCGCAGGCGAGCCGATGTCCACGTTCTGGGCCTGGATCGAGGGTCTGTCATCGCGGGGCCGACCGGCGCCGTCGAAAATGCGGCCGAGCAGATCGTCACTGAACGGCACCTGCATGGGACGGTGTAAAAACTGTATCTGATCGCCGGTAGAAACTCCCCGGGTGCCGGCAAAGACCTGTAAACTGACCTGATCGCCCTCCAGGCGGATCACCTGTGCCAGCGAACTGCTGTTCCCGGTGGTGATCAGGGCCAATTCGTCGTACCCGATGCCGGACGCGGTGACGTTTACCACGTTTCCGGCAATCCCGGTAATTTCGTCGTAATATTTCCTCATTATAGTTAGACCTTTGGATCGATAAAAAGTTGCCTGTTGAATATAACGCTATTGAGTAACCAGTGTTTTTTCCCCCTTGGCAGCAATGAACTCATCGATTTGCTGCAAGATTTGTTGGTATTCCTCGCTGTCAGCGGCGGCGTAGTTCCAGTTACGAAATAAGTCAGTGATTTTCACAAATGTTTCGCGCGCCTCATCTTTACTTTTAAACTCGACGTTCAGTTTGAGAATCTCAAGCACCTTATCGAATACGAAAATCTGCCTCTCGGCCGGCGTCGCCGCGTCCACTTCGTCGAAGGCGTTTTGTTGCAGAAGGCAATTATCGAAGAAATCCGCTTTCAGTGAGGTGGTAAAATCTTCGATGGAGGTCCCCTCCTCGCCGACAACCGTCATCATCTGCTGCACTTCATTTCCCCGTCGCAGCAGCTTGCGAACGAACGTGGTTTTTTCAGGATCGATGATTCCGGTGTATTTGCTCCAGGAGTCCAGCGGGTCGATCGAGGGATAGCGGCGGGCGTCGCTGCGGGCACGGCTCAGACCGTGGAAGGCACCGACGACTTTGAGGGTGGCCTGCGTGACGGGCTCCTCGAAATTACCGCCTGCCGGACTTACGGTACCGCCGATGGTAAGGGTTCCAACGGTCCCATCCGCCAGTTCGATGGCGCCGGCGCGCTCATAAAAGGAGGCGATTCGGCTCTCCAGATAGGCCGGAAATGCCTCCTCGCCCGGTATTTCCTCCAGCCGACCGGAGACTTCCCGCATTGCCTGGGCCCACCGAGAAGTGGAATCCGCCAATAACAGCACATTCAGACCCATCTGACGATAGTATTCACCTAAGGCTGCAGCGGTATAAACCGATGCTTCGCGAGCAGCGACCGGCATCGCCGAGGTGTTGCAGATAATAATAGTGCGTTCCATGAGGTTTCTGCCGGTACGCGGATCAGTCAGTTCCGGAAAGTCGCGGAGGGTTTCGACGACCTCGCCCGCCCGTTCGCCGCACGCGGCAATGATCACAATGTCGATCTCCGCGTGCCGGGAGGTAATTTGCTGAAGTACGGTCTTGCCGGCGCCAAACGGACCGGGAATACAATACGTTCCGCCGCGTACCACCGGAAACATCGAGTCAATAATACGGATACGCGAAACCAGCGGCTCGTCGGGCATTAGACGGCGCCGGGAAATATTCAGCGGGATCTTGGTGGGCCAGGTCTGCTGCATCGTGACCATTTGACGCTGCCCGGAAGCATCCACCAGAACGGCGATCTCATCTTCAATCGTGTACGAGCCCGGCTTGGCGATCTTCTCGATGGTCCATTTCCCCGGAAGCGTAAAGGGCGCCATGATCCGGTGAGTGAAAATGCCCTCCGGTACGGTACCGAGCGTCTGGCCCGCGGTCATGGTCTGCCCAACCTCACTGGTGGGAGTGAACTGCCACTGAGTTTCGGTTGATAATCCAGGGATGTATTTTCCCGGCTCGAGAAAATATCCGACTTCTTCGGCAAGTTTCGGCAGTGGATTTTGCAATCCGTCGTAGATTTGGCCCAGCAGGCCCGGTCCCAGAACCACGGAAAGCATTTCATCGTGGAATTCCACTTCGTCCCCGACCTTCAGGCCGCGAGTTTCCTCAAAAACCTGCAAATCGGCCAACTGACCGCGGACTCGGATAATTTCGCACAATAATCGGGCGCCGTCGGAACGGAGACAATAGCCAATGGAGTTTTGCACTACCTCGCCATTGGTCGCCGCGACGACAAGATTTCCATATACGACAACGATTCTTCCGTTCACGCGTTTACCCTTTCCGGTTGTTTATTATTGTTATCGGCGTTTTCGGTGGGTTGAGTCCGTCCCAGCCGCTGCCAGCGACACAACAGCATCAGCTTGGCACCATAGGCGGCTATTTCATCATCAGCGAACGTAAACCAGCCCTCATGCCGTATCAACCAGTCCCAACGAGCCTTATCGAGAATCCGCTGTCCTGCCAGGGGATTCTCCGAACGGCTCCATTCATTTAATAGCGCTGCGAAATCATCCTCGGAACCGACCAATTCCGTCGCCACCAGGTAGTCGTTCGGATCCAAATCCAGCGCCTTGGCCCGGGTGGCGGCAATGGCGTTTCGTAAGGTCACTTCGTATTCGCCCCAGAGACGAAGGAAATGGCTATGATGTTTTTCGGCGATGGCTGTGGCATGTCTATAATAGTTAGCCCAGACTTCATCGCCCGATGCAACAGGAGATTCCTCATGCTTATCGGCAACCAAATAACTCGGTAATAGTGCTTGTTGGCTTGCCTGCTCCTCCGTCAGGACTACCGGATCGGTTTCTGCGATCTCCCCGGCAAGGAAGGATTGCCATTGCAGTAGATCATCGCTGAGAAACACCACTTCCAGCAGTGCTTTAGAAGCAGGGCTATCCAAAACGGATTCTAACATTTGCCCCATTGACATCGGGGCGGTACTGCCAAACTCGCCCAACGTCGGCAGTGCTGTGAGTATATAATAATTGCGCCCTGTCATAATCGTTTCCTGATTACTGATGCACTGCTTCCGTGGATTCCTGGAGGAGCTTGCGTAGTTGTGGGCCGACCAGATCCGCCAGCGTCTCGACCACCGAATCAACGGTTACATCTACGGTCGCGCCGGAGACCTGATATTCAAAGCCCGCCTCGACGAGCGTATCCTTTAGGTTTAGACGAGAGGTACGGTCCTGAGCGGCTTGACGGAGTTCCCCAATGGCCCAGTCGGCCAATTGGCGATGCATCTTCGGCCCCACATTGATTTGAATCTCTCCGCAGCCCTCACAGTCGGCCTGGGCATACTGTAATACGAGATCGTGCAGTAAGGGCTTGAGAAAGTCCGAATCGCTTAGGTGTGCTTCGACCGGACAGGTGAATACGCCCTCCAGCGCTTTGGTAAGCGTTTCATGCAATCGTAATACCGCATCGCGAACCGCCATCTTGAGTTCGTTTTCAAATCGGGCCATTTGAGAATCCGCCTCGGCTTGAGCATCCTCGATGATGGTTTTCGCCTGCTCCTGG
>CAZNQT010000012.1:0-22911 GCA_964574885.1 uncultured Pirellulales bacterium | reverse complement strand
AGAGTACGCAGAAGTCCTCCGTTACGATTCCCCCCATCGATCCCAATGCGAGGACTTCGGATCCCCAATTATGGGAATTACAGATGCAATCCGCTTCGTCTCCGGAATTCATTTTAGGCGATCGCAAACAAGTCAAGGACGGCTACAAAGCTCAGATTGTAATCGACGGGCCCTCGGCTTCGATTTCAGACGTGAAGCTGAATGAGTTTAAGGACAAGGTGACCGACAAAGAGACCGGGTATCCGCTGCTGACAACCTCGCTGGATGATCAGGGTCGTTCGATCCGCACTCTGCAATTGAACACCTTGAAAATCGAAGGCCGGGAGAAACCGTTCGATCTGTCCCGCAATTGTTGGCAGGCCGACCCGGACAACACTCCGGAAAAAGCCTCTTTCACGGCAACCTTCCAGCAGAAAATCCATAACCGGCTGACCACCGTGTTTCAGGTGAGGAAAACGTATTGCTACAATCCGGATAATTATGAACTTGAATTTTATGTAACGTTTATCAACCCCACCAAGCGTCCCGTGAAGGTGGAATCGTTGGAAGTGTTCGGGCCGACGGGAATCCACCGTGAGGACCCGCGCGCGGAACGTCGCAAGGTGTCGGCGGCTTATGCGTCCGGGAGCGACAAGATCAAAATTAAACGGGAAACGGTCTCGTTGAAAAAAGAAAAGGACATGCGTAAAACGCTCGATAAAGCCGGCGGTAATTTGCAATGGATCGCGGTCACCAACAAGTTTTTTGCTACGGTAGTTCGTCCGCTCCCCCTCCAGGGGCATGAGGCGGTCGATTACGTGGATACGAGTAACATCGAAGCCTTGGCGCTGCAATACCTGGACGACAAGGATAAAAAGAGAGTTACGCCGGCAGTGGAATTTTGGGTAAAGCCTACGCAGAAACTGAACGCTTCTCATGATGAGATTGCGTATAGATTCCAAGTGTATCTCGGGCCCATTAGCAAAGAGATATTTGAACGGGAACCCTTCGCGGATTTGGGGTATAATCAGTTGATCTACAGCGGGTCCTGTGCCTGGTGTGCCTTCGACTGGTTGACGAATCTCCTGCTCTGGATGATGAAGGGCATTTACAATCTGGTCCACAACTATGGCATCGCCATTATTGTTCTGGTTCTGCTCGTACGACTTATCCTCCATCCCATCTCCAAGAGGAGCCAGGTCAGTATGCAGAAGATGGGCAAAATTGGACCCAAGATAAAAGAGCTGCAGGAAAAATACGGCAAGGATAAACAGGAATTCCAGCGGCGGCAAATGGAACTGATGAAGGAGCAAGGTATGACCGGCGGGATGCTGCTGGGATGTCTGCCGATGCTGCTGCAGATGCCGATCTGGATTGCCTTATATACCGCGGTCGATTCCAACGTCGCGGTTCGCCATCATGGGCTTTTTCCCGCCGGTTGGCATTGGTTGACGGATCTTTCCGCTCCGGATCGGCTGATCCCCTTTTCCTGGTTTGGCCTGACCGAACCGATTCAGATTCCTCTCCTGGGTCGCATGATCGGCGGCATCGACGCCCGCAACCTGCTGCCCATCCTGGTAACGGTCGCGATGTTTTTACAGATGAAGCTTACGACATCGCAATCGATGACGGCGGCAAACCCTCAGGCCGCCCAGCTGCAGAAAATGATGAAGTTTATGATGCCGGTGATGATGCTGCTCTTTTTCTATAATGCGCCGACCGGACTAAATCTTTACATTATGGCCAGTACCTTTGGCGGCCTCATCGAGCAGCACTTCATTCGCAAACATCTCAAAGAAGCCGAAGCCAAAGAAGCCGAAAAAACCGTCACTACCACCACGAAGGTAACCGGTAAATTCGGCCCCAAAAAGAAAAAACCCAAACCCCCCCGGCGTTTCTATTAACAGCCGTCGGGTGGGCCGCACCCTCGTCTTGAAAGCCCCCGCTGGTAAGCGGGGGTCGAATACACAAACGAAACGCCAGAGCAGTCGTCCCCCTGTTACCACAGGGGGCTGAAATATATTGAAATGC
This sequence comes from uncultured Pirellulales bacterium, assembly GCA_964574885.1. Lineage (GTDB taxonomy): Bacteria > Planctomycetota > Phycisphaerae > Sedimentisphaerales > SM23-30 > JAFGFX01. The sequence goes on along the minus strand of CAZNQT010000012.1, from coordinate 20,901 downwards.
AAATAATAACTACGGCGGGTGTCACCGCCAAGTGAGTCCGCGAACTTGGGAGTGGACTTCTGGCAATGTGTGAACGCTGCTAGATACACTTGCACGACCATACGATATCTCTTGTATCCTCGTCCCCGGCGCTGCTTCGATGTTATTCCCGCGCAGGCGGGAATCCAAAATTCCGATGTCCAAATCCCTTTTCGAAAAAATAACCGTGTAGGGCGTGCACCGTAAACCTTGTATATAATTCGATTAGCCCTCAACTTAACGTTGGGGGGCATTGAACTAATTTCCTCCTTATTAGTCCCGAAGGGACGCCAGTATGTAGCCGGCATGTGTAAGCCCCCGGAAGTAAAGAATAGACATGTTTCCCAGCCCCAACGGGGCGAAAGGCGCCCTCGAATACAGAGCAATTTGCAGCTTGTAAAAGTTAAAGCTTTGATTCATGATGATTTATCTTTTAATGAAATTTCTTTGGCAACCGGGGGACGATCACCAACCTGGCGCCAATATTTGCCTTTCCTCCGCATCAACCCATTTTGCATTTCTCATTGTATATTTATCATTTTTACTTGTCGTTTTTCTGAATTCTTTTCCTCACAACCCACAACACACAACTATCCACTATTTCTCTTCCCTATCCGCTCTACGCTCCACTCTATCCGCTAATTTTACCCATTCACCCTTCCCCCAATCTCATCCTATCGCCATTTATCTATTTTATTTGAGATTTACAGGTATTTACTAAGACTATTGTTTTGAAATATTCTGTAAGAACATTATTTTTTTATCGCTTGAATCCGGAAAACAAATGATATCCATATATCCATCTTTATTTACATCAAACGGGATTACTGTTTCTCCGTAGTAAGACCCAAGAGGTTTCTTTATATCTATTTCTGAAAATCCAGTTTTGACCTGCTCAAGATTATTGTTTCTATTTTCAAGGCAAATTACTCTATTATTAAAATTCGAATCATGTCCAGAAACAATAATATCTTTATCACCGTCACGGTCTAGGTCTTCAACAATGAACTTTCCTCGAATGTTAGGGATATGTTCCATACGATCATTATCATATTCCAGATAAAATACTTTCTTCCCGTTTTCATTCATCATGGATTTACGATAGATCAGTGTAATAAATGCTTTCGGCCCAATGTGTTGATTCCACCAACCGGATATTATTATATCGGATAGGCTATCTTTATTTAAATCGACACAGACTAAATTTGCCCACCCTAATCCCATTAATTTATCTATGCCTTGAAATGGAAATTCAACTTCGTGAAAAATACCCTGTTTGTTTAGATAGATATGGTTGTATGCCGGATTTGCATGATTATCTGATCTGGCACATATGAAAAGGTCTGGTGAATTATCTTCATTATAGTCGATAACGTGTGCAGAATCAACAAAACCTTTAATATCAAAAAATATGTCTGTTTGTTTTAACTTGCCTTGTTTATTTTCCCAAATACATGCAACGTTTTGAGTTAAAAGTTTTGGCTTTTTTTTAATAAATTCCTGTCCTGAAACAAATAAATCCGTCCATCCATCACCATTGTAATCAAACCAAGCAGTATGTAAAGGAGATAGGGCTTGAATAGGCAACTCGCTTATGACATAACGATTTTTCTCCCTCTTTATCATTTGACTAGGATAATTATCATAAAAAAGAAATATTTCGTCACGATTATCTTTATCAATATCACATGTAGTAAGATCATACACTTCTATCTCGGATAATATATAACCTGATTTCGTTTTATCCGTTCCTTTGCTTGCAGGAAAAATTGTGTCAATTACAGTAAGTAAGTTATTTTTAATCTTTATTCTAAAAGCAGCAGATATGAGGCTAAAGTCCGATTTAGGTATAAGTCCTGCTAAAATCAAATCTTGATGCCCCTCGCCTTGCATATCTGCTAACGACCAATTTCTAATTAAAATTCCTTTAGGTAATCCCTGAATGGATATTGGTTTTGCTTCAAAACATATATCAGCTACACACTGGAAAGGAATGAAAGCTAAGATTATTATAATAAGGAAAAAAGTCTGTATAAATCCACTTGTCTTGTCAAACATAAAAACAACCTTCTTCATTCTTATCTCCCGAACCCAATCATTCAGAAGTCGATTTCATACATGTCTCTTCATGATACCTGTTTTACTAACTCCATAACAAGCACAAATACAATAAAAATCAGCGTGAATCCGCGTGCATCTGCGGTTTCTTATTGGGATTATTGCTAAAACACGGTGAATCGCTAAGATACTGCAATGCGATTTGATATGGAAGACACCATTGCCGCGATTAGTACCGCGCCCGCCGAGGCGCAGCGGGGGATACTGCGGATCAGCGGTAAGCAGGCTCTAAAGTTAGTCGGGGAATTATTTCAGCCGGAGGATTCGTCTAAGGAATCCAAAACAACCGATTCGCAATTTTCCACCTGGACGCGTCTGTATGGGCGGATGAAGTTAACCGAAGAGATTGGTTGTCCGGCGCAGTTATATATATTTCGTTCGCCGCACAGTTATACGGGTCAGGATATGGCGGAACTGCATCTGCCCGGCGCGCCGGTGCTGCTGCAGATGGTGACGGAATCACTGCTGGCGGCGGGGGCGCGGGCGGCGGAACCGGGTGAATTCACCGCCCGCGCCTTTTTGAACGGGCGGATGGATTTATCCCAGGCCGAAGCGGTCGCCGAAGTAATTTCCGCCCGCAGTGATGCCCAACTCCGCGGTGCGGAACGGTTGCTGGCCGGCGCTCTCCATCAAAAATGCGCCCAGATCACCTCTCAACTCGCGGATATCCTGGCGCTTCTCGAAGCAAATATTGACTTTACCGATCAGGATATCGAATTGGCCTCAACGCAACAATTAATCGAACAGATTCAAACCGTGCAAAATGATCTGGAACAATTACTTGCCAACAGTCGCAGTTGGGAGGAATTAACTCACCTGCCCCGGGTGGTAGTGGCAGGACCTGCCAATGCCGGCAAAAGCTGTCTGACCAACGCCCTTCTAGGGATGGATCGCAGTATCGTCAACAGTCTGGCCGGTACGACGCGGGATTTGTTGACCGGACCGCTGCAACTGCGCCATGGTGAATGTTTACTGATTGACAGCGCCGGTCTGGGAGCGGTCGAGGATCTCTTGGCCAAAGATGCCCAGCAAGCTGCGCAACAAGCCATCGCCACCTGCGATCTGTTATTATGGGTAATGGATGGTTCGGATAATCGCTCACCGGTACAATTCGAAGCGGATGTTCATTTTCTGGAAACCTTGAACTGCCGGAGTTCTTGTCTCGTGGTAATCAATAAGATAGATATTTGCAGCGATTCGTCATCTCGTATCCGCGTGATACAGCAATTGATTCACACACACGCGAAACCGGTCTTAGACGGTGAACCGGTCTCAGTCAGCGCTCTACGGGGCGATCATCTGGATGAACTGAACCAGCAGATTGAACAATCGCTGCATGGCGGTGCGATAGAATGTGAGGGACAGGCTTTAGCGCTTACGATTCGCCAGCGCGAGGCATTGCAGGCGGGGATCGAGAATATGCGTCGAGCCTGTCGGGTATTTTCCGAGGCAGAATCGATGGCTGCTGAATTAGCAGCCGTAGAACTGCGCGAAGGGCTGGATCATCTGGGAGAGATCAGCGGGGCAGTGGTTACCGAAGAGGTGTTGGGGCGCATATTCAGCCGATTCTGCGTCGGAAAATAGGTGATTGACGGGAATATTATCTAAGTACTTGTAAAATAAGAATATATAATAATAAGCGTATATATGAGCATAGGTTTATCACAATAAAAAAGTGAAATCAGTGAGTTACGTAAGTATTGAATTATTAGATATTTAGTATCGATTCCCAGGATTTATAGCTGAAAATTGTATTGTAAAAGAAGAAAATTTCTTCCCAAAATCAGAAAAAATAGGTTTTTTCCTTGCAAAATGAGCAAAATCGGTATAAACTGAATTTACATTTTCCTCCTCCTTTGGGCGAGAGAGAGAGTTGAGTGCTCAAATCTTTCTCTCGCTTTGTTTTTATATTGTGATAGGACCCTTTCCTTCAGTGAGTAAAATTCCCGCAAGATACTTATCGGACCAGGAGCCGCGAGGTGGCCCTGCGGGATTTCCCGCCCCGTCGATTTCATCAGGCAATTCGGCGATACCCTGAATTTTGCCAAGCGTTACATGAATGGCCAACGGACGTTGAGCGAAATTCTGGATTGCGTTTTGCAGGATCTGCAAAAAATAAGTCTGGATGTCATCAGTCCGTATCCAGTAGGGCATTACGCCCTGTTTCGCCAACTCGAACTCGCCGCCGCCCTCAACCGCCTGCGAACGCTGGAAGTGAAACAGAAACGGTTTACGGTTAACAGTTGACGGTTGACAGTAATAGAGTTTTCGTGTCGGCTTTAAAAGCAGTGTAGAGTGGCAGCCACTGAGCAAAGCGAAGTGGATGGCGGTAACCATCCACCTCGAAGACTCGGTGGCTGCCACCCGTCGTTGGGGCTTGAATTCAGGGTGTGTTGTATCCTCTCAGACGATTTCCTTGAAGTGTGTACCTATTGTCAGAATTCCACCCGGAAAAAGGTGGTCGCGTTATCAAACATGCCTAAGCTTCGCGTAGGCATGCCACCCGTCGCCTCCGCATGCTGGAAGTGAAGCAGGAACGGTTTGCGGTTAACAGTTGACGGTTGACAGCAGAATTGGTAGGCACAGCCTACCCTACATTCTAGAGGTGAAGCAGAAAAACCAGGAGGAAAAGTCAGTGTTTTATGGGATGGTCGTCCGGTAGGATTTTGCCGGCTTTGTGGTACGCATTTCGACAAAAGCGAGTAAATGACGTAGGAGATAAGTGGGTGGAGGTTTGGTCAATAATTTTTCCCGAAGGCAATAAAAACAAGACCGTGGGGTAACTATTCACGGAGTACGTTTGGGCAATCTCAGGATTCTGAGACGCGTCCAGGTACACTCGAACGAAGTGCCGCAGAATTCCTTTCGCCTGGATCAGACTTTTTTCCCATTCCTTTTCTCCGGACTCGGAGGAACTTTTGAAAATAAGGCATACCGGTTTTTTCCGGTGATGGGCATACGCCAGAGCCTGTGATAATTCTGAGGTCCAGGTAAGGTCGGCTTTCGTGAAGACAGGCAGATTTATCGGCATAATCTCCGGGGAAGACGTACCATCGTCAAATTCGACGGAAAAGGCACGTTCCGACCAGGCCAGAATTTGAGGATCTTGAGCATCTTTGGGTTTACTCCCGTAAAATGTTCGACAGTACGACGGCGCCCGGGAAGCAATCCATCGCAAGCGATACTCTCCCGGCTCTAATGGCGTTTGAAAACTGAAACTGGCTTGGGTCAGCGGAGGGGAAAACTTCGAAGGACCTTGGTAGATTGTAGTAAGGGGACGGTCGGGCAACCAGGAGGCAAAGACGTCGATTCGGATATTGGTTTGAGGAGCGGAGGGAAGGATTTGCCAGGGAGTCGAGCAGAAAACGAAACGGTTGGGAAGCAGTATCGCAGGGAACTGCCAATCCGTTAAGGAGATTGCGGTTGGGGATGATTGGGCGTTGTCTGGCGTTGCGGGTTGATAAGAATCCTCGCAATGATAGCGTACATAATCGGGCCGGGGATAGACGATCAGTTCATAGAGTACGGGGGTTTGCGTGGGATCAATGCTGATGAGTTTCGCTTCGATTTGGAGGAATCGACCGTCCGGCATATCCTGGAATTCCACCTGATTGATGGCAAGCCGCCATGGTTGAATCGCTAATGTTTCACGGGTTTCGGCACTGCGAATCCGGATTCGTATTAACGTACCCGGGGGTACGTCACTTTGCCAGGAGAGGCTATGCCAAGGCGTATAAGGTTTTTCACTGTCGAACGTTACCGTCCAGAGTCCCGTTCGGGTGGTTACGCTAAGTAAAGCCGAGCCGGTCATATCGCTATAATTGCCGGGTCCGAGCCCGACGGGATAGTGACCGACCACTCGGCCGGTCTTAACGTCGATTTTGGTGATATTGTGGGAAAACCGGTTAACCGTCCAGATATTACCGTTAGGATCGATGCCAATCCCTACAGGATTATCGCCGAAAGATAGGTTTGGATCCATGAGGTTTACATTCGCGGGCAAGGGGCCTATCGGGATGCTCGCGGAAAGCAAACCGTCGGCGCAACTAAATTTGGAAACGTTATTTGTACCCGAATTAGCAACCCATATATTTCCGTTCTTGCCAATCGCCACGCCTCGACTGTTTCGGGCATAGGGATTGTGATAATGATCGAGGAGCTGACCGGCGGCAGCATCGATCTGGAGGACGCCCTCGCCCGGAGAGGCGCTCAGCCAGATGTTCTCGTTCCGATCCGCGGCGATGGCAAATCCGTTATACTCCCAATGCGCGAGCAGTTCGCCGGCGTAGGTGTCGATGAGCGAGACGCCGCTGTCCTTCGACCAAAGCATTCCCAGGTTATCTATGGAAGCACAGGACGGATAACCGGGGACGGATACGGTAAGGAGTTTTTCTCCGGTGTGATTATCCAGAACCACGTAACGCTGCTCGCGACAGAGACCGACCCATATCTGGTTAGCCTGATCGATACATAAAGCCGTGGGTTCACTATTCCACGATCCCATATCAATATCCAACACCACCTTTTCATCTTGCCACCAGGGAAGAATTTCATTCGGATCGATGATGCCGTTGTGATTGAAATCCTTTGAAGTATCGATGACGCCGTTGTGATTGCTGTCGATTCCTCCCTCATAGAGGATTTTTATCACGGTGCCGCACCCTTGGTTCGCCACCCAGGCGTTGCCGTCGAAATCCACCGCCGTCGCTATGGGAGCGGGACGTATATGGACAAGCTCCTCACCGACAATTTTTTCCCTCGGCTTTCTTTCCTGAGTTTCCTTCCTTTGTTTTAGATATTTACGCAGCAGAGGTTTTTGTTCGCGATAGCTCTTATACGGTTCTCGTATCGGCTTGGCGTTCACCCTCATGGCGTAATAATCGTACTTAAAAGGTCTTCTTACCTCGTAATAAACCTGCGGTCTCGGAAGAGAGACGGGTTTACCTTTTAATTCAACAGATGGAGGTCTTTGTTTCACGGTGATTTTGAGTGGAGGCGGCGTGATTTTGCGAGTGTGATAGATGACGTCGGTATGTTCCGGCGGGCCGGTGTAATACCGGGCGAGTTCGCGACCGGTGCGGGCGTCCACCTTGGAAACCGTGTCCTCGTCCGTATTGGCAATCCAGATGACGTAAAAGATGGTGCTGCCGTCCCAGGACAGTTGTAGTTGATCGGATACATATTTATGGTTTACATCGAGGAGATCGCCTTCGTCGAAATCCTCATCCGTCGTGTAAATGCGCAGATCCTGTGCGGAGGCTGATACTACAGCGACTGCGGTTAAGAAAAAAACTACACTCCCGCACTTCATGAGATAAATACCTAATTCACTTGGGTACTATTCATGGCGTAAAATGGCCTCGTAGGAGTGATTATCCGTTATACTCTATTCCCATAATATAGTAAGACAAAATCTTGAGCAATAGGTAAGTAAAGATTTGTAGATTTCGTCTATCTTCCGTAATCTTACCGAAGCAATGGTAAGCGAGGATTCTCCGCAACCGGAGTTAAGATTTCCGGGGTGGTTTCCTTGAAGCGAGTAAGCCACTCTTTCTTGATCGCGCCGGCTATGCCGTCTTCTTTTTGATACTCGTCGATTTGCTTGCCCCAGTAAAAGGATATCCAGCCCCCGGCGGTGGAGCGAGACGCCAGGATGAAATCGCGCAGCTCACGGCTGCTGCACTTGAGGGGAAATAGTTCTTCGATCACGATGGGCTTGCCGATATCATACGCCTTCAGGGCGGTCAGGGCCTTGTCGATTTCACCGGATTTTGGATAGAAGTGGACGCTGACAAAATCCAGATTCTGTGCTACTTCATTGGAGTAGAAGAGCGGTTGGGCCTGGGGAAATTCGAACACCCAGGGGATAACACCGACTGTGATCTGATGACGGTTATCGTTTCTGCGTATCGCTGTCGTGAGGTGATCGACCCACTGTTTAGCCACTTGCTTTCGGGTTCGACCGGCCAGGTCCAGACTGATGCGCTGCACAAAATACTTGCCGTCGAATTCGCCCAGGAGCCAATCGGTTTCCTTCTCATTCCTTCCCGGCAGGACCGGCTCGTTCATCAGGTCATAACAGAAAATCGCTGGACTTTCGGCGCACGTCTGGGCAACGGCTTCCCAGAACCGCCCCTGCACCTCCCAGCGGTTTTTTTCGGATAACTCATCATACCAGGCGGGGACTTCTTTTTTATGATAGCACCCCAGACCGGTTATATCGAGATACAATCCTGTCTGTTCGGCCAATTCCACCAGCCGCCGGAGTCGTTTCAGCGAGTCGGCATGGGGCCTTTCCGCTTCCTGCATGAACTTCCCCAGTTGAAGGTGGATGCGGACGACATTGGCCCCGAGTACCTTCATTTCCTGGAAATCTTCTTCTACCCGGGACCATTCCTGTTCCCAATAATCCTCCAACAGCAGCCCTTTCGCATCGTGGTCATAATTAACGCCCCAGGGCGTGAATCGCGAATTATCTTTACTTAGAATAAAATGACGATGATCGTCAGAAAGCTGAATGAAGCTCATGGCAGAAGATGTATCCGCTGAATGTGCAGGAAGTTTCATCGTTTTCTGTTCGGTACGCGGTACATTCCGGCTTGTTTTTTCCTCCCGCACGGCGCCAGGAACGGAGTCGGTCAGTTTCAGTTGACGGAAATTTTTAATACGGTGGAAGGTGAGAAAGTTGGCGTCGTGCTGGTTGTGGGCGCCGCCGCGACCGTCGTCGTAGGCGGTGCGGATGGCGGCGATAATATCATCGCCCTCGAAAAGCCAATCGGGGTACTGGAAACCGTGCTTTTTCGTGTCGGGATGGTAAAGGACAATACAATTAATCGTCCAGGTTTGCAAATCGGGTGAGCACATTAACGCAACGGCGTTGCGAGTTCGCTCGGGATTGGCGCCGACGTGTTGGGGCAGAACGGCGTTGGCAAGGGTCCAGTATTTTTTGGTGGTTTCGTCGTAGCGGATGGTGAATTTCTTACAGCCGCCGGGAAAATCGATAAAACCCGTTTCGGGATCGAAGCTGGCTTTTTTACCGTCGGGGCTGATCCGGATGACCGCAGCTTTACCGCCGGCGGGACGGTAGTCGGCGCGAAGGATATCGACGATCCCGCCTTCGGGAGTAACCACGGCGTTGCCTTCGAGCCAGCCGCCGAATTTACCCTCGAGCCATTTCGCATTACGGCCCAGTCGGTTGGAACAGGTCCAGGAATCGGCCTCGAGCAGGTCGGCATCCATGGGAGCGGACATCATAAAAGCACGGTAGCGACTACCCCACCCGCCGGGGCCCATGGCGTCTTCCATGGCCCGCCAGAGTCGCCCCTGATGCATCACAACTGGAACGGGCGCTGTGTGATACTGCCCTTCGAGCAGCAGACCGTGGTGTTTGTCTCTCGGAGTAGTCCACGTTTTCCCGTTATCAACAGACCGTAGAATGACGGTGTTGCCGTGATGTTTGTCCGTGCCGAACAGATAGACGTGATTCCGGTGCACGAAGATGGAAGCCCAAAATAAACCTTCGATGCGGGTTAGCTTTTGCCAGGATTGACCCCGGTCCTTGGATTGGAACACGAGGGTAATGGCTTTTGTATGTTCCACCGAGCCGGGCCCGAATTCATCGCATTTGGCGAGATACGTTCCGTTAGGCAGTTTGGCGATACCCGGTGAGCCGAGATAGATTTTGTCCGACGCGGGCGAATAATGAATCACCACGCCGGGCGGAGCCGCAGAGACAACGCCGATATAAAACGACCAGACGATGATACCTATGGTTGCTTGCTTATACATACAAATCATTTTAACCATTTTCGGCTTCGTTTTGAATCATAATCTGGATTTCGGTCAGGTAATTTTGGGGATTGCCTTTGAGGATCATACCGGGGCCTTTGATATAGACTTCGCGCGAGGGTAGTAGGGTCTGGTAGTCTTTTTCGCGGATATAGGCCAGGATTTTTTCGTAGGAGCGGCCTAACTCATCATACGGCCCTTTATGCAAAAGAGATACGCAGCGACCGCCGGGCAGTTCCCGTACCGAGACGCCTTCCACCTCGACGGCTTTGCGGATGGGGAAACAGGGCTCCATGTCGGCGTCGTCCTCGCGATATTCGCCGTCGTAGTAGAGATTAAGCGGTTTGCCGGCCAGATGGCGACCGAGTTTCTTCCCTAAAAGAGAAAATCCCTTACCGCATTCGCAATACTTACCCTTCATGCGGACGCCCGCGATGAGCATGGGGTCCAATACCTTTTCTTCGACTTGAAATGTGGAATTTTCCATGGCTTGCATAGCCTCCCGTTCGTGAGAAATAAGGTTGTCCAGTGAAACCAGAATATTTTTATGTTGCCGGATCTTGTTTGCGATCACGTCCTTTTGCCGTTCGAGATACTCGAGGATATCCGCCTGATCGTCGTAATGATCCAGGATGTCCTTGATTTCGTTCAGCGAGAATTCCAGCTTGCGAAAATACGCAATGATGCGCGCCTTTTCAATGTTGGGTTGGTCGTAATATCGATACCCGCTGCCCGGATCGACGCTGGAGGGGATCAGAAGTTCTTTCTCATGATAAAAGCGCAGCGTCTTGATCGATAGCCCCGTTATTTTCGAAAACTCGCCGATACTAAACAATTTTCAGTTTCCTTTATTCAGAGGTCGTTTCCCACGCACAACGCCGTACGTTTTATACTCACTCTATATACAAGATACAACCTCCTGTAAGGGGAGAGTCAAGGTGAAAAAAGAAAAAAATCAGATTTTTATTCGACGGGTGGCACCGCCAAGCGAGTCTTCGAGCTTGGGGGTGGATTTTATGACTGACCGGATAAAAACCATGCTTATCCCCGAAGACGGGTATAAGCATGACACCCAACCGTCATTCTGAGCGTAGCGAAGAATCTCATTAATTCGAGGCATTGAGATTCTTCGGCCTCCGGCCTCAGAATGACATTCCGTCCCCCGCTTACCAGCGGGGGCTAAAATGTCCCGCCGAAGGCGGTTACGTTCTTACTTCTTCTCTTCGTGCCCTTCTTGGTTATCTTTATTCGTCATTCGTGAATTCGTTATTGATTCGTCATTCGGATTTCGTCATTCGTCATTTCTACGGATATTGCGCGGTGACTTTGGTAGTAATTCCCCCGCGGGCGCGGAAGTCGCCCACGACGGTCATCCGACGAGGTTGACAGCATGCGACAAGATCGTTGAGAATATCGTTGGTCAGGCTTTCGTAGAAAATGCCCTCGTTACGATAACTCTGCAGATAGAGCTTGAGGGATTTTAATTCGATACAGAATTTATCGGGGCAATACCTGATATGGATGGCGCCGAAATCGGGCTGACCGGTCTTGGGGCAGAGACTGGTAAATTCCGGACAGTCGATCTCAATATCATAATCCCGCTGGGGATGAGGATTTTCAAACGTCTCTAAAATATCTTTATCAGGCATTCTTGTATTCACTCCGAAAATGGTTTACACTTTATCGCAGTTTACAGTTTTTTTAAAATTATACAAGCCTCGACCGGTAGGGAGGGATCGGTACTCGTAAGGAAGTTCGGTGGTTGATATATCGTCCAAAGCAGTGATTTTGTTGAGCGGGGGCTTGGATTCCTATACGGCTGCTGCGATCGCGCTGGCCGATGGGTATGCCTGTTATGTCTTGACGGTGGATTACGGGCAGCGACACGGGCGGGAGATCGACTGTGCCCGCAGGGTCGCCCGGACGCTGGCCGTTTGTGAGCATAAAGTGGTGCAACTGGATTTGCGTTTGTTTGGCGGTTCGGCCCTGACGGATGAGATGGCGGTCCCCAAGCGGGGCGAGGTGGCCCCGGGGATTCCGGTTACCTATGTCCCGGCGCGAAATACGATACTCCTGTCGCTGGCGTTAGGTTGGGCGGAGACGTTGAACGCATTTGATATCTTCATCGGCGTCAACGCCATCGACTACAGCGGGTATCCCGATTGCCGCCCGGAGTTTATTCAGGCGTTTGCAGCGGTCGCGAATCTGACCACCAAGGCGGGAGTAGAGCACCAAGGCCAATTTAAAATCCATACGCCGCTGATTCACTTACGCAAAAGCGAGATTATTACTAAGGGGATCGAACTGGGTCTGGATTATTCCTTAACGCACAGTTGTTATGATCCGGACGAGACCGGCAGGGCCTGCGGCAAATGCGATTCCTGCGTATTAAGAAAAAAGGGATTTGCCGAAGCGGGAATCGATGATCCGATTGAGTATGTTGACACTAATAAATGACGAATAACGAAGCACGAATGACGAATCAATGACGAATACCGAATGACGATAAGTTAGGCAGAGTGTGCATCGCACACCATTTATTTATAAAGGAACGAAATAAAAAAATCATGAGTTATAAACATGTTTTTATTAAACCGGAAAAAAGCACGTAATCAATTATTATCTTCACAACGAATATCAGATGAAGATTTTATTAAAGCTCTAGAAATAGATTGCAATGATAGACGTATTGCTTTCTCAACAAGAGAGGTCTTTGCCGATATATGCGGAATTCCTAAAGAAAATATTACTCCGGAAACTAATTTTAAAGTACTTGTAAGTGCAATGAAAAGCGGTTTGCTAAGAGGTTGGGACCGGATGGACTTCATTTTTCGTCTCGAAAAGAAATTAAAGATAGGAATTATCTTACCTCAGGATGTTTTTTCTTCTCTAAATTCTATTGATTTTGATTGTATTACCTTTGAACTCGTTTTATTGGAGCTTTTAAATAAAATTGAAATATATAAGTAAGATTTAGGTAGGGTGTGCATCGCACACTAATTTTTTTGTGACAAACTCAACCTGAAAAGAAGTATGTGGCCAGATGAGAGTCAGTGAGATATTTAAATCGATTCAAGGGGAAGGCAAACGAGCGGGGGAGATAAGTGTATTTGTGCGGTTGGCGGGGTGTGATCTAAGGTGTTGGTGGTGTGATACGCCGTACGCTTTGAAGAAAAGTCAGGGCCGGGAAATGACCCCCGCCGAGATTGTCGAACAGGTGGAAACATATCATTGCGAATTCGTAGTAGTTACCGGAGGTGAACCGTTGATCTGGCCGGAGACGCCGACGCTTTTACATGAATTGAAACAGCAGGGACAGTTCATCACCCTGGAAACCAATGCCACCCAATATCGACCGGTCGAGTGCGATCTGGTAAGTATCAGTCCGAAGCTGGCCAGTGCCATATCAGATAAACCGGAACATGCCCAACATATTGCCGGTCACGAACGAGCGTGGCTCAATCTCGAAGCGATCCAGAGTTTTATGGATAATCATCAGGTGCAGTTAAAGTTTGTCGTGGTATCCGAACGAGACGTGGAGGAGGTGGAGGAAATTGTAGCTAAGCTGACGCGCATCGAGCGCAGCGAGATCATGCTGATGCCCCAGGCGCGAACGAAGCAGGAGTATCGCCGACGAGCGCCGCAAGTAGCGCAGATATGCGTCGAGAGAAACTTTCGATTTAGTCCCCGCCTGCAAATCGATCTGTGGGGCAGCCAGCGGGGGAAATGAACCTCCGAGTAACGTCCACGCGGAAAGTTTTTCAGAATCTCTGGTTTTTTTATACCCCGGCGGGCCTTTCCGTTGTTGTATATATGACAATCGATTGTTTTGTGTCAAGGAAAGTAGCTTATCGGTGTTGGAAGACAAGCGAATCATACAAGAATTCAATCGCGGTAACCGGCAAGTGTTGCGGCGGATCTATGAGAAGTACAAAACCAACTTAATGACGCTCGCGACCGCTCTTTTATATGATCGAAGTGCCGCGGAAGACGTTATTCAGGATGTTTTCGCCTCTTTCATGGATTCCGCGACAGATTTTCAGCTTACGGGAAGCCTGAAAGGCTATTTGTCCGTCTGTGTGGCCAACAATGCGCGGAATCGTAATAAAGCAATGCGACGGCACGCCTGCGTCGAACTTCAAGACGTCGAATCCGTAGGCGGAGAATCGGACAGAGCTGAAAATTTTGTTCAGGCGGGCGAAGAGATGCAGCGATTGAATTGGGCACTGTCACAACTGCCTTACCCCCAGCGGGAGGTAATGCTCCTGCACGTGTACAGCGGAATGAATTTCAAAGAGATTGCCAAGTTGAGCGGCGAGTCGATTAACACGCTCAAAGGTCGTTACCGATACGGCTTGGACAAATTGCGGTCGCTTTTGAATAGCGAGGTAAAAACATGAAATCCACGGACGATATTTATAAGTTGATTAAGAAATTACACGTTGAACCCAGTGCGGATACGGATAGGAACGTTCATAACCGAATTAAAAAGTCACTGGAACAATGGGAAAAAACAAAACCGGTTTTCACAGAGCCGGCAACTTGGAGAAAGATTATGAAATTGAAAATAACAAAATTCGCAGCGGCGGCTGTGATAATGTTTGGTGTAATCCTCGGAGTACATTATTGGGGCGGCGGAATGGACGGCACTACCGTGGCCTGGGCGCATGTCGCCGAGCGCGTTCAGAAAAGTAAAGCGTTTATCTACCATATGTCAGTGATTACGGATGGCACTATGACGGTAGGAAATCAGATCCTCGATATGCCGGATATGGAAATGAACTGGATATTCTCTGAGGAATACGGCGCCAAAATGGAAATGTTCACCGCCGCGAAGGAAAAAACCATTGAGCAATGGGCATATATGATACCGGCAAATAATCTTGTGATTGTAGTTATGCCCGAACAGAAGAAATATATGAAATTGAGTTTCGAGGATGAGGTAGCCAAGAATATACAGGAACAATGGGAGAAAAACGGCCCCCGGAATATGTTTAAACAGGTAATGGACTGCGACTATGTAGAACTGGGGCGAACGGTAATCGACGGGATCGAAGTGGAAGGTCTCGAAACAACCGATCCGAAATATGCCGGGGGGATGTTCGAAGAAATCGCGGTCCGGATTTGGGTGGAAGTCGAAACCAATTGGCCGGTTCGTATGGAAATGGACGCCGTCATGGAATCGCCGGTCGGCGAGGGAACCGCCAAGATGCATATTGTAATAGACGGTTTCCAGTGGGATGTCCAGGTAGATCCGGAGGAGTTTGTGCCGAACATCCCCGAGGATTACAGTGAATTGACCAATATTCAGATGCCCAGGACGGATGTTACAGGAGCTGTGGATGGTTTTAGGGTATATGTCGAACTGACCGGTCACTATCCGGAAGAACTTAATGTGATGTCTCTGATGAAGGGACTAACCAACGTAATTACTACGCTGGAAAACGAGATATCGCCCCGTGAAATTGAAAACGAGGTGCTCGAAACCCACAAAGATTTGCCCGCGGAAGAAGTGCTGGAGATATTGCGCCAGAAACTGCAAGAAGAGTATTCCGGGAAGTTACCGGAGACGCTATTGAAATTTGGTATCGAAAAATCGCTTGCTCGTGCGAAACGGAAGTTAGGGATGGTCCAGCATGACTCGGAAACCGAACCGGATCAAATGCAGCTAATGATGCAGATAACGATGCCGATTCAGTCGCTGGGTATGTTTTATATGCAACTGGTGCAGCAAGATAAAAACCCGCGCTATTACGGCGACCGGGTGGAGCCGGGAGATACAGAGCAGATATTGATGATTTGGAAAGGCGACAAGGGCAGATACGAAGTGATTTACGGCGATCTCAGTACCACGGTGCTGACGCCTGATCAAGTGCCCCAACTCGATGATATAAGTAACTCAAACTGACCGATGACCCGTTTTGAGAAGGCAAAATCAAAAGGAAAAAACCGTGTAATCGTGAAATTTGTACTACGTAGCAAAACGCCGCTTAGCAGAGTAGCATCCGTGGTTTCATATAAAAGAGCAGGGCCCAAAACCCTGCTCTGTTTTTAGCTTATTTGATTTGGATCGGATTTAGCTTTGCGGACTTGTCAGGTTCGGCACCGCGATGCGGATGCTGCCGGCCGGGACGATATAGATTTCCACCCGACGATTCAAGGGATTGCCTTTTTGCCCCGGGGCATTCGGAGCGATCGGACGGAACTGGCCCATCCCCATCACGGACAGGCGATTTTCCATAATGCCGGCCGCCGCCAGAATGCGCTCGACCGAAATCGCCCGGTCCGCTGACAGATACCAGTTCGAGGGATGCTTGGCCAGCGTGTCGGGTTTCTTAATGGGGATATCATCTGTATGGCCGACGATCAGAACGTCAAAATCCATCGCCGCCGGCGAATTGAGGATCTGAGCCAGACTTTCGAGCTGGGGCTGAATGTCCGCCGCCACCGTATCGCTTCCTTTTTCAAACAAAAGATCGCTCTTAAACCGCACGATCCCCGTCTTCTCATCATATTCCACCACATCCGAACCGGCCTGCCGGGCCCAGTCGGAAAGAGCGGTATTCAAAACCGGCGGCAGCGGCGATTTACCGATCTGGGCCGAAAGCTGATCGATGATCGCCTGTTTGGCCTTTAAGTCGGCCGTCAGGGCATCGAGCTTCTTTTGCCAGAACGGTTTTTCCTGCTGGGCCAGGTTCAATTCATTCTGGATGCGATCAGCCCGCAAACGTTCCGCCTCCTGTCCCTCTTCCAGTTTGGCAATCTGATCTAACTGTATCTGGTTCCGACGCATACATTTATCGTATTCTGCCTTCGACACGCAGCCGGAAACCGATAACAGAACGAGTACACTACAGACCATACCACCGAAAATTAGAGCGGACTTCATCGACATTCTCCTTTCGCGAGCGTTAAAAACGCCGGATACCCGATAAGACAATTTACCCATGGTTGATGCTGACGTCGAAAATTCAAAGCGACCGGTATCGTTACTTGATATCATACCTTTATACGGTCGTTCGGGACTTTTTACGATAGCATCAAAGTTACATTGCTATTTTTTCTTGGTTTTTTTCGGCTTGGCGGTCTTGGGGGCCTTCGGGGTCGGAGTCCGACCGGCGAAAAACGTACCCATCAGAAAGATAACCAGCGTTAAACCGCCGCAGCCGCCCACGATGAACCAGATGTTTTTACTCAGCATAGCAAATAAGCCGGGTTGCACGCCTGTCGCTACCGCCGCGGTGATCACACTCAAAAGAAGCAGAATCAGAAACGGCAGTATCATCATCGCCCCATACCAACCGCTGGTCGGATCCTCCACGGTTATCGCCGTGGTAAAGTCGGCTACCGGAACCGCCGCTGGCGTTGGCATATCGCTCACGCCGGTGGTCGCGTCTGTCGGCAGTTCGAATCCACCGGGGACCTGGGTTTCAATCGCCCCTTCATCTTCACTGCCGGGGTAGATTTCCTCTAAAAGCTCGGCGCCCAGGCTCGTATCGTCCGCCTCACGCGATAGATCCAGCAGACCACTGCCGCTGCCCCCGCCGTCTAGCGATACCTGATCGTCCAGATCCTGCAAATCTGGTGCGATTTGCGTCTGGGCGTGCGGATCCACCGGGGCTAATCCTTCGTCGGTATCGTCCAGTACGTTGACTCCGTGAGAGGTAACCACCGTATCGTCGGGGGCCTCGGCAGAACTTGTATCATCAAGCCCGATTTGATCAGCCGTATCGCTCGGTAAAGGGCTCGTGCCGGATAGGTCCAGCGCTGTGCCCGTATCGCCCAGCGGTATCCCCGTCATGGAACCGCTGGTATCTTCCGGCTCGGGCGCCAATTGTATCTCACCGGTGCCCGTACTGCTCAGATCGCTCATCGCCAACGCGTCCACTTCCTCTACCTTATAAATGATCTTATTCGGCGCATCGCGAAATTCCCGCAGCAGTCCGTCTTTGACCATCGACTTCAGTTCTTCCGCGGAACAGCCCAGTTTTGCCTGTGCCTCTTCCGGCGTGTACCACATCTTTGCCATCATTCGACCCTTTCCGTGGTTTTTCTCACACGTTTCTGTCTTCCCCCTTTTTTCTCCGCTCCATTATTCATTATACACAAATTCTGTATCTATGCCTTGAAAAAAAGGCGTGTGGCTATCTGTTTTTGCCGGCTTATTTATTTTCCTTTCCTTTTTCCGTTGTGGTCTCGGCTGCGCCGGCTTGTTCTTGGCGCGCCGGGGCATTGATTGTGCCGCATTTCGGACACTTATACGAACTCTGCCCGGCGCGGACGAATCGCGGTAAGTATATTTCCCCACACTGCTTACATTTAATCGCCCGATAGACTTCCTTCTTGCCGCATTTGATACAGGTAAATCCCAGCCGCTGATTGACCTCGCCCCAAATCTCAATCAGCTTCATCTCGATCATCTCGCGTTCCATGATGGGACTAATTTTTTTCGCGGGGGCGCCATTCAATTCGGGCAGCTTAGCACGTATTGATTCCACTAATTTTGCGTATTCCTGCGGTTTCTGGTAGCGGAGCCGATTAATTTGCACGCTGGCGGCTCGGATAAACTCACTGGCGGTCAATTGACCGGAAAAATCGCACTTCGGATTCCCGCATTTCAGCAGGATTTTGGCCGGTAAATGGGGTGGTTTTATCAGATTTTGGGCTGATTTCGCGGTTTCTTGCTCCTGTTTACCTGTTCCCTCCTCTGTGGACGGTTTTTCTTTTAGCGGTGTTGTTGCCGGGCTTCGCCAAGCCGGTTTATCATTAGCTGGTGATTCAGTCTTTGGCGGTGGATTCGATTTACCCTCATACCCTTTTGGTTTAGCCGATGGTGCGGTATAACCGGTGGCCCGATCAAGCCATTCTTTTACTGCACCTGGCCGGGGATCCGCATTGTTGAAATCTTCTAACTGTATGTCATATTTGAAGTTACGTGCAGCTAGCAGAGCGAGCCGCTCGTTGGCCGGATTGCGCGTTTTGTATTGATAAACACACAGATTGCGATTCTGGTGGTCAATCAGTACGATACCGTCGAATCCCGGGGCTATCTGGATGGGAAACGCCGTCAGGACCGCCGGCTTCAATATTTTCTCTTCTGGGCCGGCCTGCGCCGGCAATTCCCGACTGAGCAGAAAAACCGCACTCATCGTTGACAGCACGGTAATCAAAAGCGGGATCCACCCCAGCACTATGCGTCGGCGTGTCGGCATGGGCTCTTAAGCCTTAATTTACAATAACTTACAGTCTATTTATATATTGCTATTATACCTCACTTCCCCCATGATGCAAGATTATTTTATCGGTCTTGTGCAAATCGAAACACCGAATCAGAGATTGTCAAAATACGATAGGTTTTCAGAAGACTTGAAACTTCTCCATGCGACGCGCCTATAATTGGATACTTGGAAAAGGGGGGCAGCGGATTTCCGCTTTCAAGTTAAGGAAATGCAATCATGGAACGACAAACGCAGAATATACCTTCGAAAACCAAATGGATCGAGCCGTTATTGGAATTGAAGAATCGAGCCTTGGATGCGGCCTCCGAGGGCATCACCATCACGGATTACTTACACCCCGATAATCCCATCATCTATGTGAATGCCGGGTTCGAGCGCTTGACTGGTTATACTCGAGAAGAGGTCCTCGGACGAAATTGCCGTTTTCTACAGGGTGAACATGCCGATCCTAAGACGGCGGCGCTCATTCGCCGCGCCATTCTCGAAGAACGTGAATGTACCGTCGAGATTCGCAATTTCCGTCAGGACGGTACGCCGTTCTGGAATCGGCTTTCCATTACTCCCGTTCGCAACGAGGCGGGAAGGATGACCCATTTAATCGGGGTGCAAACGGACGTGACCAAACGCCGACGGACGGAAGAGGCATTGCGCAAGGCAAAGCAGGAACTGGAATCGGCGAATCAGCAAATGAAGGACGATTTGCTTGCCGCCGCCCAAATTCAACAGGCGCTATTGCCCCAACGATTGCCGCGACTTCCCGGTGTGGAATTCGCCTGGAAATTTCAACCCTGCGAGGAGTTGGCCGGCGATAGCTTAAATGTCTTCCCGTTGGATGAAAACCATGTGGGACTATACGTTCTGGATGTCAGTGGCCATGGTGTTTCGGCCGCCCTCTTGTCGGTTACCTTAAGTCGATGGTTGACCCCCCGGTACCACCAATCCGGATTATTTTCCTATAACGGATACGCCTCGTCCCGCAAACAGATCCGCACCCCGGTCGAAGTCGCCCAACAATTGAATTCCCAATTTCCTTTGGATCATAATACCGGACAATATTTCACCATTCTCTACGGCATCCTGGATCTCCGGACAAATGAATTCCGCTTTATCTCCGCTGGTCATCCCCCGGCGATCCATGGGTCCGCTCAGGCGCCTCCCCGAACCTTGGCGGTGAGTGGATATCCCATCGGAATTATGCCCGAACCAAACTACTCGGAGCAGATACTCTATCTGCAGCCGGGGGATCGACTCTATCTTTATAGTGACGGGATCGAGGACGCCGTCAATACCAAAGAGGAGTTTTTTGGGCAGTCACGCTTACTGGATGCCGTCGAACAATACCGGCAGCTTCCCCTCTCGCAAAGCGTCCCACACATCTTGCACCAGGTGGAACTCTGGTGCGACCCCAATCCGACAAATGATGACATTACGCTTTTCGCTCTCGAAATCAAACCGAAACCCGATTCCGGGACGGCCCGGAAACCGGAATATTACATATAAGGAAACCACCGAACTTGCTCCGGGCCGAGAACTAATCACTGGTGGTAAAATTCTCTAGGATTTTCACGGCGTATGAGATATAATACGTTTTACAGGAAACTACGAAGCAATAGGGGTATCTGGAGAAAAGAATTTCAACCCCATACTGATTTCCCTTGAGGATATCTCTCATGGTTCATAAACGAACGTTATGTTTCTTCGCAACGGTAACCGTAATTCGTGTCGCCCTGGCCGACAC